>JAAXHX010000406.1 GCA_012270635.1 Dehalococcoidia bacterium
CGATTCAGCTTCTGCGCCGCCGCCACCGCCGTCCCACACCCGCAGAACGGGTCCAGCACCACGTCTCCTTCGTTTGAAGACGCCAGAATAATCCGCTCAAGGAGGGCCTCGGGTTTCTGGGTCTTGTAGCCGAGCAGTTCTGCCGATGACCCATGTATAAACCGAACGTCAGACCAAATATCCTGCACTGGATTGCCAGGCATCTCATCCAGGTATCTTTTCAAGAATGGGCGTCTATTTTTTGTGTAATAAAGACGCCCTTCTTTCTCAAATGTTTGCATATTGTCTTTGGAATACGCCCAATACCTTCCAGCTGGGGGATAGACTCCTCTCCACTCATACTCAACATCTCCGCCTGGCTTTTGAGCACTCAGGTCACTCAACCTAAATCGTCTGCCAGTGCTTTCTTCGACAGTTGCGTAATGAGCCTCGATTTGTTCATCGGTATATGCGGTATATAGAGTATTCCATATCGGCCGTGGCGACTTAGCATAATAGAGAATGTCATCATGAATGCGGCCATATCTCTTAGCATCATGGTGTGCATTTGTCCTTGGCCATACGACTTCATTCATAAAACTGCGCGCCCCAAATACAGTGTCCATTACCACCTTTAGATAATGACTCGCCGTCGGGTCACAATGCAGATATATGGACCCCGTCGGCTTCAGTACCCGGTGCAGCTCCACCAGCCGAGGCGTCATCATCACCAGGTACGCCATCATCGCATTCCTGCCTATGAAGCTCAGGAACGCCCCTATCATCTCCTTCACCTTCGGGGACGCCGACGGATTCCCGATGATCTCCTGCTCGAACGTCCGCTCCGACTCCCGCGTCCACTCCCACGTGTCCGTGAACGCCTTGATCTGCGCCGGCGATTCCTCTCCTGTCCGCTCCTTGAACAGCACGTTGTACGTCGCATTCGAGTTGAACGGCGGGTCCAGGTACACCAGGTCCACCGACTCNNTCCCCATCATCAGCTCTACCGCTTCTTCCGATATCTCACACCCGTACTTCTTCCCCAGCGACGGCAGGTCCCGACACAGGTCCACGAACGCCTTCAAGGACATCTCTCGCCTGATCCCCGGAAAATCGCTCGCCCACATCACCCTCCCAGCCCCGACACTCTGCATCATCTGGTCGACCGCCCGCACCGTCTCCTCCTCATGGCTCTTGAATTTCGCCTGCCACTCGCTTATCTCCAGGTACAGGTTCGGGTGCGCCTTCGCCACAGTAATGCAGTCCTGCCACCAGTCCCCGCCCGCGTGCCCCAGGATCATATCCACCTTCGGAAAGTCCGCTGCCACCCGGTCGAACTCCAGCGGGTGCGCCGACTTCCCGTACAGCAGCGGATGAAACCCCGGCCCCGAGTGAAAAAGCACCGGTAAACCGTTCGCCGCGCATATCTCGTACAGGTCGTAGCACGACTTGTCGCCGGGGTAGTAGCCCGTCGTCGGGTGCAGCTTGATCCCCGACACCTTGCCCCCCTTCGCCGCCGCATCGAACTTCTCCGCCGACCCCGGCCTCCGCGGGTCGATCCCGTAGAAGGCGATCAGCCGGTCCGGGTACAGGCCCTGCGCCGACACCAGCATCTCATTCTCTTCTTCTATCCCCACCTCCGGCTCCCCGAACCTCAGCCCGAAGTCCGCTACGATTATCACGCTCACGTCCACCGACGCCCCATCCATCTCCGACACTATCTCCCCCGCCGCCCGACGCCAGTCGAAATCCGACGCCTCAGACCCTTCCCAACGCGGGTCTCCCGCAAACAGTTTCGGATGCCGCTGGTCCGCCGACCACATGTGCCGGTGCACGTCTATTATCATCTTCCCATTGCCCCCTATTACACTCTAATCTACCGTCATTCCGGCCCCCGAGCCGGAACCCATCCCCCTCTCCCCCGTCATTCCCGACCCCGATCGGGAATCCATCCCCGGCGGGGCCGCTCACCCTGAGGCTCTCGAAGGGTCGAGCGGGGAGAGACTCCCAGCCCACCTCGTCATCCAGGCCCCCGAGCCGGAACCCATCCCCCCTTTTCACCGTCATTCCCGACCCCGATCGGAAATCCATCCCAAGCGGGGCCGCTCACCCTGAGGCTCTCGAAGGGTCGAGCCGGGGGCCCTCCCCCCGTCACCCAACAATTCCATCTATCGCCGACTCCAGGCTCTCCGACGCCTCAGCCAGCCTGCGCCTCCTCTCCTCCACTGACGCCTCGTCTTCCCGCAGCCGATCCCTGTACTCCGACATCCGCCGTCGGCACTCCTCCGGGGCTGGGCCGCCGTACAGCGTCCGACGCTCCACGAAGGCCATCGGGTCCAGCGCCCGGGCCAGGGCCTCTTTCCCCAGCCCCACCCCGACCCCCATGTACTCCACCGACGCCTCGTCCAGCAGCTCCGGCGTCACGTCCTGCGGGCGGATCCCCCGCTCTTCCGTGAACCGCACCAGTATCCCGACAATCTGGTGCGCCGTCCTCCACGGCAGTCCCTTCTCCCTGACCAGCGCCCCCGCCACGTCCGTCGCCTGCGCCCAGTGCGCGCCCGCCATCTCCCTCATCCGATCCCGCTTCACCTCCAGCGCCGGCATCAGCTCGATGAACCACCCCAGGTTCCGCACCGCCATGTCGAAAGAGCGGAACAGGGCGTCGTCCATGTACCTCAGGTCCATCGTCGGGTCTCCGCTGGCCGCCTTCTGCACGGCAAAAGAGGCGACCAGCCCACCCATCGCATCCGCCACCGCTCCCCTCACGTACTCCAGGCTGTCCGGGTTCTTCTTCTGCATCATTATGCTGCTCGTGCCGCAGAACCTGTCCGGCACGTCGATGTATCCCGCCTCCGAGGTGAACCAAAAGTTCAGGTCCGACGCCCATCTCGAAAGATTAAGGTGCACCGACGCCACCGCCATGAAGCTGTCCAGAGGTGTGTCCTCGTTCAGAATCGCATCGTAGGTGTTGGGCAATACGCCGTCGAAGCCCATCAGCTCCGCCGTCCGGTGTCGATTCAACGGAAAGTCGGACCCCGTCATTATCGCTGCGCCCGCGGGGCTTTGGTTGACCCAGCCATATGCAAACGCCGCCCGACCAAAGCACCGCTCCAGGCTCGACGACCACGCCAGCAGCTGATGTCCCAGCGTCGTCGGCTGGGCATGCTGGCTGTGGGTGTAAGCCGGCATCACCGCGTGCAGGTTTTCACTCGCGACTTCCAGGAACACCGCCCTGAGTCGGTTGATCTCCCTCATCAGCGTGAGCAACGAGTCCCGCTGTCGACACCGCCGCCACACTGCATGCAGGTCCCCCGAGCTCCGACCCAGGTGCATTCTTCCCCCCACCTCCTCCCCCAACCGGCGTATCAGCAGGTACTCCCCCGAATGCATCGCGCCCCCCGCCTCCAGCCTCGACTCCACGACCTTGTCCGGCTCCGTGCTCCTTAGCTCCTTCAGCATTGCCGCCGCATCAGACCTCGGGACTAGGCCCTCCTCCGCCAGCATCACCAGGTGCGCCTTATCGAACAGGTGGTAGGGATACAGCGCGGCCTCGTCCTGCCCCTCAGAGAAGGCCGGAAGGTCCGCCAGCATCGGCTCCATCAACCGAATCCCTGGCGTCCGGTACCCCTTGTATTCCTCCTGCTTCTGTTTCCTCACACCGATTCTCCTTTCCCCGATCAACTATCCCCCAACCCTCCCTCCCCTCTCCCATTCTATCCTATCCGCTTTGCCCTCTTGGCAACGATATATCAAATAAAACAGGGCGAGTGGGCGGGAACCAAATCTCCCGCGGGGTGGGGCGTGGGGACAGGCGAGGCCGCTCATGCTGAGCCTCTAGTTTATCCTGAGCCCGTCGAAGGGAACTATGAACGGGGGGTTGCATCCCCGCTTGACGCCCACCCTCCCCGCGACTACCTTTGACTCATAATCCCACGCTCAGGCGGAGTCACCCATGTCAGACCATTCCCTCTCCATTTTCGACCACAACCTCAACCCCAGCACCGCCAACCACCAACCTCTCACTCCCCTGACCTTCCTCGAGTGGGCCGAGACCGTCTACCCCCGAAAGACTGCCGTAGTATATGGCGACACCGAATACACCTATCGGGAGTTCGCCCGCCGCTCCCGGCTCCTCGCTTCCGCCCTCTCAAAACGGGGCATAGGCCCCGGCGACACCGTCGCCCTCATGGCCCCCAACACCCCCCCGATGCTTGAGGCCCATTTCGGTGTTCCCATGATCGGGGCCGTCCTCAACGGCATCAACATCCGCCTAGACGCCCCCGCCATCGCCTTCATCCTAGAGCACGGCGAGGCCCGGGTCCTCGTCACCGACCGCGAATTCTCACCCGTCGTCCAGGACGCCCTGGCCCGGATCCGGCGCCCCATCACCGTCATCGACGTCGACGACCCCTTCGCCCCTTCCGGCGAGCTTGTCGGTGAGACGGACTACGAGTCGTTCCTGTCGGAAGGCGAAGAGGACTTCCGCCCCCCACCCATCCCCGACGAATGGCAAGCCATCGCCCTCAACTACACCTCTGGCACCACCGGCAACCCCAAGGGCGCGGTCTTCCACCATCGCGGCGCGTTCCTCAACGCCCTCGGCAACGCCATGATGTTTGGCCTAAACAGGGACAGCGTATACCTCTGGACCCTCCCCATGTTTCATTGCAACGGCTGGACCTACACCTGGGCCGTCACCGCCGTCGCCGGGACCCACGTCTGCCTACGCAGAATCGACCCCGCAGTTATCTTCTCGCTGATCAAGAAGTGCCGCATAACCCACATGTGCGGCGCCCCGGTGGTCCTCGGTATGCTCATCCACGCCCCCGACGATGCGAAGCAGAGATGGGACCACGTCGTCGAGATCGCCACCGGGGGCGCAGCCCCACCCAGCCCCGTCATCGCCGCGATGGAGGGCATGGGCTTCCGCGTCACCCACCTCTACGGCCTCACCGAGACCTACGGCCCGGCCAGCATCTGCGCCTGGCAGGACGATTGGCTCTCCATGCCCACCGACGAAAAGGCCTCCATGCTCGCCCGCCAGGGAGTCCGCTACCCGACCCTCGCTCACCTTGCCGTCGCCAACCCCGAAACCCTGGCCCCCGTCCCCGAAGACGGCTGGACCATTGGCGAGATCATGATGCGGGGCAACACCGTCATGAAGGGCTACCTCAAGAATCCCGATGCCACCAACGAAGCCTTCGCCGGCGGCTGGTTCCATTCCGGCGACCTCGCCGTCGTCCACCCCGACCACTACATCGAGATCAAGGACCGCTCCAAGGACATCATCATCTCCGGCGGCGAGAACATATCATCCCTGGAGGTCGAGGAAGTCCTCTACCGGCACCCCAAGGTCATGGAGGCCGCCGTCGTTGCCAAGCACGATGAGAAATGGGGCGAGACCCCCTGCGCCTTTGTCACCCCCCGCCCCGACTCCCCGGACGTCACCGAGGACGAGCTTATCAGCTGGTGCCGGGACAACCTTGCCCACTTCAAGGCTCCGCGGAAAGTCGTCCTCGGCCCCTTGCCTAAGACTTCCACCGGCAAGATTCAGAAGTTCACCCTCCGGGAGCGCGCCAACACCCTCTAGCCTCCCCTCCCCGACTTCGGGTCGATGATACGCCATTGGCTGCCGTCCCCGCCTAGCGCTGTCACCAGGCAGAACGACCCATCTATCTCGGCCTGTCAAGGATTGGCCCGCCCCTCCGATAGGGAGTATTATTGCAACGCACTGCTGGCCCATCACGGCTATGCTAATGGTGCGAGCCTGACTTTATGTGACTACGTGTTCGCAGGATGAGGCCCGGGTCTCGGCGGTTGCCCGGCCTCCCGGAATGAAGTCGTGGACGGGGGACCTATGATCATCGGCGTGCCCAAAGAGTCCAAGGACCACGAGAATCGTGTCGCCCTGACACCTTCCGGCGTTGCCGCCTTATCCCGAAACTCTCACCGCGTCCTCTTGCAGCGCGGCGCCGGTCTCGGCAGCGGCTTTTCCGACGACGACTACGCCAGCCAGGGCGCGACCATCGTTGACACTGCCCAGGACGTCTATTCCTCCTCCGACATGGTCGTCAAGGTAAAGGAACCCCTCGGACCCGAATATGAAATGATGAGGCCCGGCCTAACCCTCTTCGCCTATCTGCACCTCGCCGCAGACCCGGGCCTTGCCAAAGCTCTCCTGGCTAACAGGGTAACTGCCCTCGCCTACGAGACCGTCGAGGACCGCACCCGCGCCCTCCCCCTCTTGGCCCCGATGAGCGAAATAGCGGGACGGATTTCCATACAGATAGGCGCGCACTACCTGGAAAAGCAGCAGGGCGGCAAGGGGAAGCTCCTGGCCGGCGTTCCGGGCGTCTCGCCCGGGACCGTCGTAATCGTCGGGGCGGGCATGGTGGGTTCCAACGCCGCTCTCATCGCGCTGGGCCTCGGAGCAAAGGTCATACTCCTGGACACCAACATCGCCAGGCTACGCCAGATGGAGCAGACCCTCAGCGGCCACCTGGTCACCTCGGCTGCCGGCATCGAGGCCACCGGCGAAGCCGTCGCCGAAGCCGACCTCGTTATCGGAGGCGTGCTTATCCCCGGCGCCAGGGCCCCGAAGGTCGTCACCCGGGACATGATTGCCCACATGACCCCGGGCTCCGTGATCATCGACGTTGCCGTGGACCAGGGAGGCTGCATCGAGACCTGCAAACCCACCACCCACTCGGACCCCACCTTCGTAGTCGACGGCGTGGTCCACTACTGCGTGACCAACATCCCCGGCGCCGTGCCCCGGACCTCCACCGAGGCCCTCTGCAACGTCTCCCTCCCCTACGTCGAAGCGATCGCCAACCTCGGCCTGTCGCAGTCCCTGGAACGAGACCCGGTCCTCGCCAAGGGCCTCAACACCTACGAGGGCCACGTCACCAACCGTGCCGTCGCCGACTCCCTCTCCCTCCCCTTCCAACCCCCCGAATCCCTAGGCGCATTTTCTCCAAACTGACTATCCACCAAGAAAGGCGGTATAACCCCATGCACCCCACCCCCGACTTCCAAGCCCTCGTTCGAAGCGCAGGCCTCGACAAGATCCCCCGCTCCATAGAGCTTACCGAGAAAGTCTACGCCAGCTACAGACAGCAGTTGGATCGGCTGCTTGCCGTCGACCTGGAGGGCGATGAAGTGCAGACCGCCTACCAGCAGCCCCTGGACCCCGACTAAGGAGCGTTCACCCATGTCATCCACGGAGCTTTACTACCTAACCATCGAGGAGGCCTCCCGGCTCATCCACGACCGGCGACTCTCCTCCGTCGAGCTGACTCAGGCCCATATCGACAGGATCGACTCGCTCAACGACACCCTCCACGCCTTTCTCACTCCCACCCCAGACCTCGCCCTCCAACAGGCCCGGACCGCCGACCGCGAGCTGGCCGAAGGCCGCTCTCGCGGCCCCCTCCACGGCATCCCCATCGCCCTCAAAGACCTCTGCAACACCAAGGGCATCCGCACCACCTACGGCAGCCTCGGCTTCAACGACCGAGTCCCCGACTCCGACGCCACCGTCACCGAACGCCTGCGGGACGCCGGCACCGCGATGTTGGGCAAGCTGACCATGAGCGAGCTAGCCATGATGGGCCCGCCCAGCAACGGCCCCGAGGCCCGCAACCCCTGGAACACCGCTCACGCCCCCGCGGGTTCCAGCAGCGGCTCCGGCGTCGGCGTCTCCGCCGGCCTATGCTTCGGGGCCTTGGGCTCGGACACCGGCGGCTCCATCCGCTTTCCCGCGTCCTGGAACGGCATATCCGGCATCTTGCCCTCCTACGGCCGCGTCAGCCGGGCCGGGGTCATGCCTCTGAGCTGGTCCATGGACAACATCGGCCCTATGTGCCGCACCGTCGAGGATACGGCAATCATGCTCCGGGTCATCGCCGGCTCGGACCCCCGGGACCCCACCTCCTCCCCCGCTCCCGTCCCCGACTACCGCTCCCTCCTGACCGGCGATGTTCGCGGCCTCAGGATCGGCGTCCTTCGCAGCTATTTCGACCAGCGCCCCGACGCCGTCCAACCCGAGACCCAGGCCGCCATCGACAAGGCAGTTGCAGACATGGCCGAGATGGGCGCGGAAATCGTCGACGTGGACATGCCCCACCTGGAGTACGCCAGCGTATCCGGGGCCTGTATATACATCACCGAAGGTTACAACATCTTTCGCGACGCCTTCCGGGACAGGCCCGACCGGTTTGGCGACATCGTGAAATCGTACATGCTCACCGGCGCCCTCTTCTCCGCCAACGATTACATCCAGTCCCAGCGAATGCGCAGCCGGCTGAAGACCGAGGTCGCCGAGGTATTCCGCCGGGTCGACCTCATCGCCGGCCCCGCCACCGTCGCCACCGCCGTGGCCCTCGCCGAGTTCGACGCCATGGAGCTCCTCAACTCCGTCCGCGCCGACTCCTCCATCTTCGCCAACCTCACCGGCTGCCCCTCCGTATCCGTCCCCTGCGGATTCAGCAGCGCCGGCCTTCCCATCGGCCTCCAGCTCACCGGACGCCACCTCTCCGAACCCACCGTCCTAAACGCCGCCTACGCCTACCAGCAGTCCAACCCCCTCCACAAACAACACCCACCCATCTAGCCCCCCCCATGCGGGGTCGCTCGTGCTGAGCCTGTCGAAGTATGAGTGGGGGGTTGCTCCCCCGTCACTCCGACCCCCTTTCCTCGTCATTCCCTACTCCGATCGGGAATCCATCCCTGGGGGTAGGGGCCGCTCGTGCTGAGCCTGTCGAAGTATGAGCGGGGAGGGGGAGAATCCCCCGTCATTCCGGCCCTTTTTA
>JAAXHX010000407.1 GCA_012270635.1 Dehalococcoidia bacterium
GTGCGGGCTTGCATGTGCCACGACACCTACTCCGCGCATCAGGGCGTGGAACACGATGACATGAACGTTCTCTGCCTCGGGGCGAGGATCATTGGGGGAGAGCTGGCGAGGGAAGTCGTGTCAGCGTTCCTCGGGGCGCAGTTCTCAGGGGAGGAGCGGCACCGGCGGCGGCTCGCCAAGCTCCTCGCCATCGAGCACAAGAACCTGACCCCCCTTTAATCCCTCTTCTCGCAATTTGCGTAGGCTATCGTTTCAAGGGCAGGTTACTCCGCCCTTGTTCAGAATCGGACGGGGCATCGGGCATTCTGGCCCTACACGAGTCGCATAAAACTCACCGATGATGCCATTAACGATGCTTACCCCACTTTCTCCAGTCCGTTGACATGGGCACACCTTGGGGCTATATTCCCCGCAGCACACCCGTCGTGGGCCACAAGGCCCATGAATAACCTGTTAGCCTCATTCAGGAATCATTCCAAGGAGCATGGGGGCGGCCCCATGCTCCCTTTGACCGGCTCCCAAACAGGTACGGCGGGTGTGCTAACTAGCCGAACCCAAGGTCGAAGGGAGCGCCTCTTTGATGTTCCTAAAGCTAATCACGCTCGTCGTCATACTACCCCTAACATTACTGGCTGGCTGCCAAGGCGAACCGGTAATTCCAGCCACTGAGATTCCCACCCCGACCTCGCCGTCATCGGCCTCAACACCCAATCCGTCCCTAACCCCCGTGCCGCCTACTCTCGTACCGCCTACTCCCGTGCCGCCTACTCCCGTGCCGCCTACTCCCGTGCCGCCTACCCCTGTGCCGCCTACCCCTGTGCCGCCTACCCCTGTGCCGCCTACCCCTGTGCCCGCCGATGAGCCCACGCCAGCGCCCCTGACCTCTGCCCAGATCTTCGCCAGGTTGTCCCCGTCCATCGCCTACATTGAAACCAGGAGTTCCACGGGAAGCGCCATCCTTGTAGAGAACGGCTATCTGGTTACCAACGCCCACATCGTATGGCCCTATGCCAGTGTGCACGTTGCTTTCCCCGATGGCACCGTAGTTCGCAATGCGCCCGTGGTAGCCTGGGACCTGCTTGCCGATTTGGCGGTCTTGGGACCGGTCAACGCGCCGGCCCCACCTCTCAATATATCTGGACCCGACGTGCAAGCCATAGGCACGGAGATACTCGTTATTGGCTACCCCGGGGCACCGGGAGACCCGCCCCAACCAACGTTGAGCCGTGGAATCGTGTCCCGCTTTCGGGAGTG
>JAAXHX010000408.1 GCA_012270635.1 Dehalococcoidia bacterium
GACATCGGCGGGACCTTCACGGACGTGGTGTCCCTGGACGACGACTCGGGAGAACTCCGTTACACCAAGGTCAACTCCACGCCCCCCCGGCTCGTCGACGGTTTCATGCGGGGCGCCGACCGGGTCCGAGAGCTGGCCTCCGCCTCCTTCGCCGACGTGTCCCGCATCGCCCACGGCACCACCATCGGCACCAACGCCATCCTGGAGGCCCGGGGCTCGGCCATCGGCATCCTCACCACCAGGGGCTTCGAGGACGTGCTCACCATCGGGCGGCAGAAGCGCTCCGACATGTACGACGTCTTCATCGAGCCCGAGACCCCCGTCTTCCTCGCGCCCCGTCGCCGCATAATCGGCATCGAGGAGCGGGTCTACCCCGACGGCACGGTGGACGTGCCCCTGAACGAAGCGCAGGTCCTGGAAGCCGTGGAGGCGCTGGTCACGGGCCACGGCGTCGAGGCCATAGCCGTCTGCTACCTCTTCTCCTTCGCCAACGCCGCCCACGAAGAGCGGACCCGGGACATCATCCTCGGGGCATACCCCGACCTCAGGGTCTCCCTCTCCTCCGAGCTCGACCCCCGGTTCCGGGAGTACGAGCGGCTCTGCCTCACCGCCTTCGACGCCTATCTCAGGCCCGTGCTGGAACGCTACATCCGCGAGGTGAAGGACTCCCTGTCCGAAAGCAACGTCCAGGCCCGGCTCCATATCATCCACTCCCGGGGCGGCATCACCAGCGACGAGACCATCCTCTCCAACACCGTCTCCACCGTCCTCTCGGGGCCGGCGGCAGGCGTCATCGGCGGCGTCCACGCCGGAAAGCTCAGCAACCTCACCGACCTCATAACCCTCGACATGGGCGGCACCAGCTGCGACATCTCCCTGGTGGACAAGGGCAAGCCCGTCCTCTCCGGCGAGGGCAAGATCGCCAAGTACCCCCTTCGCCAGCCCATGCTGGACATCAACACCATCGGGGCGGGGGGCGGCAGCATCGCCTGGGTGGACGGCAGCGGAGCATTGAGGGTCGGGCCCCGAAGCGCGGGCGCATCCCCCGGGCCCGCGGCCTACGGCATGGGCGGCGCCGAGCCCACCGTCACCGACGCCAGCCTCCTCCTCGGCTACCTGGACCCCGACTTCTTCGCCGGGGGATCCATGCGGCTCTCGGTGGAGAGGGCCCAGGAGGCGGTCCGCACCCGGGTCGCCGGGCCCCTCGGCATCGATCTCCTTGACGCCGCCCACGGCATCCACACCATAGTCAACAACCACATGGCCGACGAGGTCCGCCTGGTCTCCGTATTCCGCGGCTACGACCCCCGCAACTTCTCCCTTGTTGCCCTAGGCGGCGCGGGCCCCGTCCATGTGGGTCGGCTGGCCCGGCAGACCAACA
>JAAXHX010000409.1 GCA_012270635.1 Dehalococcoidia bacterium
AGCCACCATCGTGGTGAAGGACGATGATTTCCCCGACTCGGAGGCCGTGTTGTCGGTATCCCCTAACCCCGTGGGCGAGGATGCGGGCAATACCACGGCGACCATCACCATTACTACCGACACCAATGAGTTGCCCCACGGCGAGGTCACCATTCCCCTAGCCACCTCCGACGGCACCGCCACCGCCGGCGATGACTACGGGGCTTTGGACACGATTCTCCTCTTCGCTGAGGGGGACTTCTCCCAGGTCACTGCAGGCGATGAAATGGTCTATCAGGCGAGTAAATCAGCGGACGTTTCGATAGTCCAGGACAGCGTGAACGACGATGCGGAAACCTTCCAGATGACGATGGGTACGCCCAGCCAGAGCATAGTGGCAATAGACTCAAATACGAAGGTTGTCACGGTATCCATCACCGATGACGACAACGGGAAGCCAACAGTCACCGTTGCATCCACACCCACGCCGGCCATTGTGGACGGACGCGGCACAGTCACGCTGGACGGCACATCCAGCGATCCCGACGACCACCAACTCACCTACGCCTGGACGAGCGCTCCTGCCAAGACCGGCAATTTCGGCGATGCGTCCGTTGAGGATACGACTTGGACTGCTCCGGTGCCCCTGACCGGGACCCAGACGGTGACTCTTACCTTAACCGTCACCGACGACGGCACGCCTCAAGAGAATGGGAGCGCTGCCATCAATGTGACGATTAACGCCAACCAAGCCCCGACGGTCCAGGCTTCGGCGTCGAGGGACAGGGTCAACGGCGGCGGGACAGCCACGCTGACCGGCAGCGGCTCTGACCCCGAGGATGGCCCCTTGACTTACGCGTGGACAGGCCCGGGAGTTTTCAATGACTCCAACTCCCGGGAAACTGCCTGGACCGCTCCGACAGCTGCGAGTGAGGAGCAGACCGTCACGCTAGCTCTTACCGTTACGGACGAGTTGGGACTGAAGGCCACCGACAGCGTCCAAATCACGGTGGCGGCGGCGAACCGTCCTCCTTATTTCCCGGACACCGAGACCGGCAAGCGAACGATCGACGAGGGTAGCGGCGCGGGGACCGCGGTAGGTGAGCCGGTGGCAGCCGAGGACCAAGAGGATGACCATATTACTTACTCGCTGGGAGGGCCGGATGCAGCGTCTTTCGCCATCGACGGCCTAGGGCAAATCACGATAGCTGGCAGCACGGCCCTGGACTATGAAACAAAAGCTTATTACGAGGTGGTAGTGTCGGTATCGGATGGGAAGGGGGTAAACGGTGAAGCAGACAATAGCGTGGACGCCACCAAGTCTGTGACCATCAACGTGGCGGATATCGAGGAGGTCGGTGAAGTGTTGCTGCCGCAGACGTCGCTGCAGGTGGGCGTTAGCCTGGAAGCCAACGTGTCCGACCCGGACAACTACACCCTGTCCAACCCTTCAGGCAGCATTGCTGACAACGCTATCGAGTCCTGGGGCTGGGAGCGCGCGGATGATATCAACGGGCCGTGGACGACCATCGTGAATGCCGATGTGGCAAGCTATGCTCCGGTGATTGAAGATAAGGACAAACACCTGCGGGCCACGGCTATTTATACGGACCGACGAGGGCCGGGAAAGGAAGCGATAGGGGTATCGGGGCGGGTGGGGGCGGGACGACCGTCGGCTCCCGTATCCCCGATGGTTGAATACAGCAACGCCGCGGGTGGGCTGACAGTGAATTGGTCGCCACCAGCCAGTGACGGCGGTGAGCCGATTGCCGAATATCAGGTGCAGTGGAGGTCGACGCCACCGTCGGGATGTCTTCCAAACGAGGGCTGGCAAGACAGCCTTGAAGGCGTTCAATGCGAAACTGTGATTAACCAAGAGACCGTGACTGGTACGACGCATACAATCCGCAGTCACGATGGCGGCTCCTTGATTGAGGAAGTCACCTATCAGTTGAGGGTATCCGCCGCAAACGCGGTGGGACTTAGCAGTTGGTCCGATGTGGTAAGCGCCCGAGTCCCGTCGCGGGAGGCACTTCTGGAATCGCTAGTAGTAAGCCCCGTGAATATCAACGAATTCCATCCTGAAACCACCTCTTACGGCATCATCGTTAGCGATGCGGTTGCCCAAATGACGGTGATTGCCGTGCCAGTCGATAGCAATGCCACGATTGCCTTCGGCCCCGAGCCCGATGCTGCCCCGCTGGCCCCGGGCCACCAAATTGCCCTGAGACCTGGAGGCAGCGCCGTCGAGGTGAGGGTAATGGCAGAAGACGGCGTCACGGCTCGTACGTACACCATTATCATCACTCAGGTCACGGGCAATAATGCGCCCACGGTTTACGTTACTCCCGACATGGCTATCATCAACGGCTGTAACGCAGTATTGCTCAATGGCACGTCCGGCGATCCTGAGAACGACACCCTCTCTTATTACTGGACGGCCAGCCCCGATATCGGGCACTTCGCTGACGAGACTAAAGAGGACACCGTCTGGTCGGCTCCTGCTGCTATCGACTCCCCCCAGACGGTTACTTTAACCCTCACCGTCACGGACAGTCGTGGAGAAGCGGTGACGGAAAGCGTCATCGTGACGGTGCGGCCCAAAACCCACTAGATACGTGGATGGGGAGTGAGCTAAGCGCGGCAACCCAGCGGTCAGTGAGAGTGCGGCTCGGAGAGGGGCGGAGGGCCTCCCACACGCAGTACGGGAGGTCCCGTGAAGGTGACTACCACGCAGGGCATGTTGTCGAGCACTTTGCGGGCGAGCCAGAAAGGGCCCCACCACGGCAACCGCAGCCTTCGATGCAGCTTGATTGCGCCCAGGGCAAATGCAAAGCGCCGGCGGGGGAAGCCCGGTCTCTCGGCCCAACGGCCTATGAAGTTGAAGAGGTGGGGGAGGCGGTCGTCGGTCTTCCACAGAACGCGGGCATGGCCGAGGATGTCAAACCAAGGGCTAAATTCCACAGTGTGTAAGGTCACCACAGGGTTGGCGGCTATGTTGGCGACCCAGTCCCGGCGGCCGGGATACCCCGACAGCACCACCTCATCCCCTCCATTCCAGTAATAGGTGGTCTGTACGGTGCGCTCTCCCCCGGTCCGCCGCCTCGTCATGGTCGTGCGGATGAAGAAGCTGTCTCTCAGGATGGCGGTGAGGGGGTCGGGGAGGTCGGGCATGGGGAAACGATGATTAGAAAGTTCGACCTTTGTCTGGCGCTGGCCGGATAGGTGGAACGAAGATTTGAGCCTTA
Organism: Dehalococcoidia bacterium; assembly: GCA_012270635.1. The sequence continues at coordinate 3,228 of JAAXHX010000409.1, forward strand.
CCAGAGGAGTAGGCGGGATCCGGGGTTGGCTGGGGAACCAGGATTCGAACCTGGGCTTACGGATCCAGAGTCCGCTGTCCTACCACTAGACGATTCCCCACCATATCCTCATGTTACCAGACTCTGCCGAACAAGTCTAAGAAAAGAGGTCAACCCACCACCTTGGCTACGGATTCCAGCGCCCTCAGCGCTTCCGCAAGGCGGCGCATGCACCTGTCCCTGCCCAGAACAGCCATGGTGTCAAAGAGAGGGGGGGCCGCGCTCCGTCCGGTAGTCCCGACCCGAAGAGCGCCGAACAGCTGGCCCGTTTTGATGCCCAGTTCCGCCGCCAAGGGCCTAAGCACACTCTCCAACGTCTCGGCATCCCAGTCTTGCAATCCTTCAAGTACAGTCAAGGACGACTTTAGAGCCGTCTCGGCGCCCTCCCGATTCATCTTCTTGGGGACGAGGGCCTCGGCATCGTGGGAAAGGGTCTCGACGAAGAAGAACTCGGCCAGCTCGGGCAGCTCCTCCAACGTCTTGGCCCGTTCCTGGAGCAGTGAAAGCGCCCTGCCTGCGTACCCCCGGTCCAAGGGGCGAGACACGACTTCCGGCAACCCCGACTCCAAGACCGGCAACCCCACTTCCGCAAACCGCTCCGCCGACATTTCTCTGAGGTACACCCCGTTCATCCACGTCAGCTTCGTGGTGTCGAATATGGCCCCGGTCTTCCCGACCCGTTCCAAGGTGAAGTGATTGACCAGCATCTCCCGGGTGAAGAGCTCGGTGTGGTCGTCAAGGGCCCAGCCCATTAGGGCGAGATAGTTGACCATGGCGTCGGGCAGGAAACCCAGGTCCCGGTAGTCCAGCAGTGCGGCTGCGCCGTGGCGTTTGCTCAGCTTGGAGCGATCCGGGCCCAGGATTATGGGCAGATGTCCGTACTCCGGGGGAGTCATGCCGAGGGCCTCGTAGAGGAGCAGGTGTCGAGGAGTGCTGGAGAGCCATTCCTCGGCCCTCAATACGTGGGATATCTCCATCAGGTGGTCGTCTACCACGTTGGCCATGTGGTAGGTGGGGAACCGGTCGGTCTTGATGAGCACGAAGTCGCCGAGGACGTCCGACTCGAAGGAGACCTCGTCTCGGATGCGATCGTTGAAGGATATGGTGCGGCCTTCGGGGACCCGGAACCTGACGACGGGGACGTCCACGTCGCCCCCGGCCCTCGCCTCTTCCTCGGATGCGTTGCGACAGCGTCCGTCATAGCGAGGAGGCTGTTTTCGCTTGGCCTGCTCGTCCCGCACGGCCTTCAAGCGCTCCGCCGAGCAATAGCAATGGTAGGCAGCGCCGCTATCCAGTAGTTTCCGGGCGTAGCGGTCGTAGATGTCCAGGCGCTGGGACTGGAGATAAGGGCCGTACCCGCCGCCGACCTCGGGGCCCTCGTCCCAATCGAGTTCCAGCCACCGAAGGCTGTCCAAAATGGCCTCTATGGCCCCGGCCTGGGTCCGGGCCTGGTCCGTGTCCTCGATGCGGACTATGAGTCGCCCGTCGTTATGTCTAGCGAATAGCCAGTTGAACAGCGCGGTGCGGATGTTCCCGACGTGAGGGACCCCTGTGGGGCTGGGCGCGTAGCGGACCCTAACTTCTCTATTCGTCATCAGTCGTCAATTCTAGCATCCCCTGTGGCCCAACGACTCCAGGAACCCCGAAAGCTCCATAGGCAAAGGTGAGGACACCTCGATCTCATCCCTCGAGGAGGGATGCCTGAACTTGAGGTAGGTAGCATGGAG
>JAAXHX010000410.1 GCA_012270635.1 Dehalococcoidia bacterium
TTCCACGGCGCACCCAAGTCATCCGCATAGCGGACCACGATAACATCGCCTTCCGCCCGCGTCCGTCGCCCCCTCCTCGTCCATAGGTCGAATACGTAATGGAGATAGATATTCGCCCGCACCGGAGACACCATGGCCCCTTGGGGCGTCCCCTTTCCCGTATCCGACCAGGCCCCCGCCTCCCTCACGCCCGCCTTCAGCCATTTGGAGATCCGACGCCGGACCCGCTTGTCCCCGATGCGATGCGCCAGAAACCGGAGTAACTCGTCCCGTTGCACTTCATCAAAGAACCCTCGGAGATCCGCATCCCATACCCCGTTGACCTTCCGCCGCGTGAGTCCGACCGCGACCGCATCCAACGCCTTATGCGCCGACCGGGGCGGCCGGAACCCGTAGCTGAACCCGAGAAACTCCGACTCGTAAATCGGGACCAGGATCACGTCCGTCCGCGCCTTCTGGACAATCTTGTCTTCTAGCGCCGCGATACCGAGCGGTCGTGTCTTCCCATCCGCCTTCGGGATATACCCCCGTCGGCTGGGAAGCGCCCGGTACTTCCCGGACTGTACACGGGCCTGAAGATCGACTAATCGATCCATCAGCCCGTTCGCGTACTGCTCCCACGTCACACCGTCCACGCCCGAAGCCGCCGTTCTCTTCAATCCCAGAAAGGCTTCCTTCAGCGCCTCTACCGTGAGGGGGTGCATCAGCGAGACCATTTTCTCCTTGGGCCTTCTCTTGGCCGCTGGCCATATCCGCTCCACCGCCGGGGACACGCTCGCCCGCCTCTGCGTGCGGCGCGGGCTTGGATTAAGCGGATTCCCCTTGGCTCCGGCCCTTCGCTCCACGGACTCCGCCGGCCCCGAATGGCCTTTGTTCGTCGACTTCATCGCTACCAGGGCCGAATCTGACTCCTCAAAACCGGGCCTCATCGGCTTCGGGGTACCCCCTTCCCGACACGGCCCCGTACGACTACCGGGCAGTGATGAGAGTCGAGTCGCCCGAGGGAATCTCACCCTCGGGCCCCACAGATCCGGGCGTGAGCCTCTCGACTCACACGGCTCTTACCAGGCCGCCGTTTGGAACGAAACGGCTTGGCCTTTGGCCTCGAAGGCCTCCCCGCAGGTGGCTCCAGTGCCTCCGGCTGCCTGGTTCACCCCCTTCGCTCAGACGCCATTACCGCGCCGTCTACACTACTGCGAGGGGATCCGCCCGTGTGGAGCGCTTCGGTACTCCATAGCTTACGGGTACGGCCCACTGGCCCAGCTCCCTTTACCTCGCTCTGACCCGTTCCCCCGTTCCGCGTAAGGGCCCGAGCCGCCGTCCCGCCCCCTTTAGGCCGGAGGCCGATCGGCCCGTAAGCCGGTACCCGCCCACCT
>JAAXHX010000411.1:0-769 GCA_012270635.1 Dehalococcoidia bacterium
CGGACGGCGTAGAAGAGTTCGGCGATCTTGCGGTCGAAGACGGGCCTTGCGACGAACTCGCCGCCCTTCTTCCTTTCCACGAACTCCCGGTCGGCGTTGACCAGGGTCAGCTCGTCGGCGGGCGGGGCCTGCGCCAGGGCGAGGTTGCTCGTTGGGATTGCCACCAGCGCCGCCAACAGCAGCGCTGCGCCCAGAGGCAAGAATCGCCTGGTCTTACCACCGGCTCTTCCAATAGTTCGTCGGATGGTCGAGTGCCACGCCAAGTTGATGCCTCCTCGTCGATGGGGTCGTGATGTCTGCCCATCGAGTCTGGAGGGCGGGAAAGCGCATTCCAACGACATATAACGGGTGACGTGCGTGACACCGCTGTCATGCGTGTCACCCGTTATGGCGCGTGGGAATCGGCGGCCTGGGTGTGGTGTCATACCCGTGTACAGAAGATCGAGGCTGGTGGACGGAACGTCATCGGGTCGTGGTCAAGCTGGTGCAGGTGTGGAAGGCTCCCTACAGGACCATGGCGGGAAGCACTCTGTTTCCGGGGTTCCTTCCACGGTCACTGGACAGACGCAGCTAGAGAAGTGGACAAAACGCCGGTGGATGAATCGGAGTTGGGTGGACAATGACGACTAGGAAAGTGGACAAAACGCCGGTGGGCGCCGAAACGGGGTCGGAAGGGGCGGACTTCTACCCTGAGTCGAGCAGAAGCCTGGACAGCCTGCGGCACATGCGGCTGCTGGCCCTGCTGCACGACATGATCGACGCCGAGGAC
>JAAXHX010000411.1:849-1384 GCA_012270635.1 Dehalococcoidia bacterium
AGTTGACCGAGCGCATGACCGCCGTGCTGGAGCGGCATCTGCTGAGGGGAGGCGGCTCGGCCGCCGCCCAGCAGAGGGAGCGGATTGAGGCGTTGGAGACGGGGTTGGCGGAGTTGGCGGACGAACTGCGGGAGGGGCTGAGGAATCTCGTGGGAGAGGTCAAGGCCCTCAGGGAGGAACGCGCAAGGGCGATGCGGCACGTGGAGCGACGGCTGGTGGCCCTGGAATCGGGTCGTACTGGGCTGGAGACGCCTCCTCAGCCCGTCGCTGAGCCGGACCAGGGGCGCAAGTACGTACCTCCGAGGACGTATCCCCTGTTGGTGACGATGGAAGACGAGGATGGTGAGGAGCGAGTCTACGGGGATGCGACTAAGGTGATCGTCGATTGGCGCAGGGCGCGGGCCGAGTTCCGAGAGATTGCCAGGACGGGAACGACGCTGGCCAGGACTGAGGTTCGGGAAAGGGTGCTGACGTTGGAGATCGCCCTCATCGAGAAGTACGGGCTGACCCTGCCCCCGGCCTCCTACCCCTGGGA
>JAAXHX010000412.1 GCA_012270635.1 Dehalococcoidia bacterium
TTCCGAGAGGTGGACCCGTACCTGCCTTTCGGGCGGATAGCCCAGCCCCGGGACACGGGGAACCTGTGTGCCTTCCTTGCCTCGGAGGCGGGAGAACACATATCGGGGCAGATCATCTACGTGGACGGGTCCCAGGACAGGAAGCCGACCCAGGAGTTCTTTTCATCGGCGGTGGAGCAGAGGAGCGGAATATGAGAGTTGCAGGACGGGTTGCCCTCGTTACGGGCGCATCGCGGGGAATCGGGGCGGGGATAGCCAGGTGCATGGCCCAGGAAGGGGCGGCCGTGGTGGTAAATTACGTGCAGTCGGAGGAACTGGCCACCCGGGTGGCCAGGGAGATCCGGGATGGCGGCGGGCGCGCCATCGCTGTCCAGGCCGACGTGGGGAACTACGCCCAGGTCAAGTCGATGGTGGACCAGTCGATAGCCGAGTTCGGGAAGGTAGACATCCTGGTCAACAACGCGGGCATTGCCGGGCCGTACGGGCCCTTGGCGGACATCACGCCGCAGGAGTTCCAGGAGGTCATAACTAACCACGTGATCGGGTCTTTCAACTGCACCCACTGCCTATTGCATCACATGAGGGAACAGGAGCGGGGCGACATCATATTCATCTCGTCCCGGCAGACCGACTTCTTCCCTCCGAACTCGGGGCCGTACAACGCGGCCAAGGCGGGCATGGACGGCATGGCCCAGGGCCTGGCGAAAGAGGAGCGCTACAACGGCATCCGGGTGAACGTGGTGGCCCCCGGCCTGGTCCCGACCGACATTCTGATGAAGGACCTCATGGAGACCACGGGCAAGTCCAGCGTGGAAGAGGTGGACCGGGTCATGCCCTTTGGCCGGATGCTCCGCCCTGAGGACATCGGCAACCTGTGCACCTTCCTCGCTTCCGAGCAGGGAAGTCATATATCGGGCGAGGTCATCTATGTGCGGGGCGCGGTCGGGGGAGAGCCGCCCTCCTTCTACGTGAACGGCCCGAAGCCCTACTACGCCTCGTAGGCCGTACAACCGGCGAACAGCCATAGCCATAAGAGAGAAGCACATGAGACTTGCAGGAAGGGTAGCGATAGTCAGCGGAGGCTCCAGGGGAATAGGGGCGGGCATAGCCCGGTGCATGGCGAGGGAGGGGGCGTCGGTGGTGGTGAACTATTTCAAGTCGGAGGGGCCCGCAAGAGAGGTGGTGAGCGAAATAGAGGCCGCCGGAGGTATCGCCGTCGCCGTCAAGGCGGACGTAGGCGACTACGGGCAGGTGGAGTCCATGGTGGAGGAGGCGGTCTCGCGGTTCGGGAAGCTGGACATCATGGTGGCCAACGCCGGGACCAAGGGCCACGGCAGGCCCCTCATCGAGCTTTCCCACGACGACTTCGCCTACACCATCCGAAACCACCTGATGGGCGCCTTCAACTGCGCCCGGGCGGCGTTGCCCTATCTCAGGCAGCGCCCGAGGGGAGACCTGATCCTCATCTCTTCCCGGAGCTCGGACATGCTCCTGGCCAACGACTCGGACTACAACGCGGCCAAGGCCGCCATCGACGCCCTGGCCAAGGGCGTGGCCAAGGAGGAACGCTATCACGGGGTGAGGGTCAACGCGGTGAACCCAGGCCTGGTGCCCACGGACATGGCATGGGACGGCATCTCCCAGAGAACGGGTATGGACACGTTCGAGGAAGTGGACAAGGGGATGCCCCTGGGCAGGATGGTCAGGGCCGAGGACATAGGCAACACGTGCGTGTTCCTGGCCTCGGAGGAGGGGAGCCATATATCGGGAGAGGTGATCTACGTCCGGGCGGCGGTCGGGGCCGAGCCCCCGCCCTTCTATCTACCCCAACCGGAGGCGTAACGGACAATGCTGGCCCTTATAGACAACTACGACAGCTTCACCTACAACCTCTACCAGTACCTCAGCGAGCTGGGACAGGAGGTGGAGGTCGTCCGCAACGACAAGACGACCGTCGAGGAGCTGTCGGGCTGGCGCCCCGAGCGGATCATAGTGTCGCCGGGCCCGTGCACGCCAAAGGAAGCGGGAATCTCCGTCGACGTGATTCGGCACTTCGGGTCCAGGCTCCCGGTTTTGGGCGTGTGCCTCGGGCACCAGTGCATCGGGGCGGCGTACGGCGGGGTGGTCGGGCCTGCGGGGGAGATCATGCACGGCAAGTCCTCGATGGTCCATCACGACGGCAAGGGCGTTTACAAAGGGCTATCGAACCCCTTCGAGGCCATCCGCTACCACTCGCTGGCCATTCAGCAAGAGGGTTTTCCCGAATGCCTCGATGTGACCGCGCAGACCGCCAACGGCATAATCATGGGCGTACGGCACAAGGAGTATTGCGTGGAGGGGTTCCAGGCTCACCCGGAGTCGATAATGACGCCCGAGGGAAAGGACCTCCTCAGGAATTTCCTGGAGCAGGAAGCGCAGCTTCCGACACAGGCCGATGATTAGAGAGGCAATCGAGAAGCTCATAAAGGGCTCGGACCTCACGCAGGATGAGTCCTCCCAGGTCATGGAAGAGATCATGACCGGCGAGGCCACCCCCGCCCAGTTCGGGGCTTTCGTCATCGGGCTGAGGCTAAAGGGCGAGACCGTGGACGAGATGACGGGGCTTGCGTCGGTGATGCGAGTCAAGTCCCTGAAGGTAGACTTCCGGGGCCCGTCCGTCGACACCTGTGGCACGGGCGGCGACGACCTGGGCACGTTCAACATCTCCACCGTGGCGGCCTTCGTGGTCGCGGGGGCCGGGATAGCCGTTGCCAAGCACGGGAATCGGGCCATGACCTCCAGGAGCGGAAGCGCCGACGTGCTGGAGAAGCAGGGCATCAAGATAGACCTGGGGCCGGAGGGCGTGAAGAAATGCATGGAGGAAGTGGGTATCGGGTTCATGTTCGCCCCTCGGTTCCATCCGGCCATGAAATTCGCTGTACAGCCCCGGAGGGAGATCGGCGTCCGGACGGTGTTCAACATCCTGGGGCCGCTAACCAATCCCGCAGGCGCGGAGGCGCAGGTCCTCGGCGTACCTTCCAAAGCCGTCGGAGAGAAGATGGTCCAGGTCCTCCAGCGCCTCGGGTCCAGGCGGGCCATCGTAGTCCACGGCGAGGACGGGCTTGACGAGATTTCATTGACCGGCAATACGAACGTCTGGGAGCT
>JAAXHX010000413.1 GCA_012270635.1 Dehalococcoidia bacterium
AGTTCCAGGCGCTCCGTGGCCGCGGCCGCCAGGGCCATCGCCACGTAGGTGTCGCCCGAGAGGTTTTGTGAGTCATACAGCGAAATGCCGTCCCAGCCCACCTCCTCTACCCGCCTGGCATACTCCCCCACCCGCCGAGGGTCGGGGTTGACGGCCGTCAACATCTCTACCTTGCTAACCATCTCACCCCCGATTCTACCCCATCTTGTCCACCCTCTCACCCTACCTCCCATCCGCCATTCCGGCCCCCGAGCCGGAATCCATCCCCTCCCGTCCCCCTTGGTCAAGTCACGTCATTTCCTGGGGGATGGTGGGGGATCTCCCCCACCTTAGCTCGGAATGCAGGCCGTCACCATTATCTCCACCAGTAACTCAGGCCTGTTGAGCATCACCTCCACCGTGGCCCGGGCCGGCTTGTCCTTCGTGAAGTGCCTGTTGTACTCCTCGTTGTACGCCGGCAGGTCTTCGCGCTTCGTCAGCCACGCGTTCACCGAAAGCACGTTGTCCAGGTCCGTCCCGGCCGCTTCCAGTATCCGCTTGATCCGCTCGATGGTGAACCGGGTCTGCTCCGCGACGCCCTCCCCCAGCTTCCCGGTGTCGGGGTGCGTCCCCGTCTGCCCCGCCACGAAAACCAGGTCGCCGAACCTCGTTCCCGGCGAAAGGTTGGGGTTCCCGCCCTTCATGTCGACGTCTATGATCTCTTTCTTCGGCATTTCGACTCCTCCTAGATGGAACGGATTGTCCTTGCGTCGGGGCCGGCCTTGTACTCCTTGCCCCGCCCTCATGGGATACTATACGAAACCCGCCGCCCCGGTCTATTCACCCCGCATGAACACCCACACCCTCCGATGCACCTCCTGCTCCCGGGACCACGCCCCCGGCATGTCCACCCTCCGGTGTCGTGGGTGCGGGTCCCCCCTTGTAGTCGCCTATCCCCCGGGCGCTGACCCCACGCTTGGCGTATCCCCTGTTTCCCTGGGCGAAGGACACACTCCCGTGGTCCCCTTGCCCAACATCGCGGGATTCCTGGGCCTGAAGCGCCTTTACGCCAAGCTCGAGTTCGCCGCCCCGACGGGGTCATTCAAAGACCGGGGCGCCGCCGTAATGGTGGCCGCGGCCCGGGAGTACGGCGTCGATGAGATGGTCGAGGACTCTTCCGGCAACGCCGGGGCTTCCGTCGCCGCTTACTCCGCCCGGTGCGGCATCAAGGCCCACGTCTTCGCCCCCGACTCCGCGCCCGCGGCCAAGCTCAACCAGATAAGGGTCTACGGCGCCGAGGCCCACTTGATACCAGGGCCCCGGGAAGCCGCCGCCGATGCCGCCGTCGCCTTCTGCGAAGAGAAGGGCCTGGTTTACGCCTCCCACAACCTCAGCCCCTACTTCCTGGAGGGCACAAAAACCTTCGCCCACGAGCTTCCGTCCGATTTCCCGCACCGGCTACCCGACCACATAGTCATGCCCGTGGGCAACGGCTCCCTCTTCCTGGGCACGTGGGTCGGGCTCCGGGAGATGCAACGATGCGGCTCAATCGACGTCCTCCCCAAGCTCCACGCAGTGCAGGCCGAGGCCGTAATGCCCATCGTGGCCGCCTTCCGTTCCCAGCCCTGGGCATCCGACCCGGCCTCCCGAACCATAGCGGGTGGCATCTCCGTGGGGGACCCCCCGCGTCTCGGGCACGTTGTCAGCGCCCTACGAGAGTCCGGCGGCGAGGCCCTTGCCGTCCCCGACTCCGAGATCAAGGCGTGGCAGGCCCGCCTGGCCCGTTCCGAGGGCCTGTTCTGCGAACCCACCTCCGCTGCTGCCTTTGCCGCCCTGCCAGTCCTCATGGATACTGGAGCAATCGACTCCTCCGAGACCATCCTCCTCCCCATCACCGGCTCGGGCCTCAAGGACCCGATTTGACCTCGATGTTGTATCATGACCACCCCCGCCTAGCGACACCAGGAGCCAGTCATGCCAACACCCTTCCGTCCTTCTCTCGCCCCCTATGAGACCTA
>JAAXHX010000414.1 GCA_012270635.1 Dehalococcoidia bacterium
ACGAGTTGTTTAGCCATTGGATTACACGGGGGCGGGGTAGGCGGGCCTTGTCTCTCGGATTTTGACGTAACTCATGGCGCCGACCTGCCTGACTATTCCTTTCAGTTCCATCATAGCCAGAGCGCTGCTCACCGTCGATATGGGTAAGTCACACTGGCGGGTGACTTCGTCTATGTGGACGGGTTCCCGGGAGAGGAACCGGAGGAGATCGGCCTCGGGGCCGGAGACCTCGATGAGGTCCTGCATTGCCATCTGTTCGGGGACGAGCTTGAGGTTCAGCTCCTCCAGGACGTCCTCTATTCGCATCACCAGCTTGGCCCCCTCCTGTATGAGGCGGTTGGCGCCCCGGCTCTTGCTCGAAGTGACGTTTCCGGGCAGGGCGAACACCTCCCGGTTGTGCTCCAGGGCGTAGCTGGCGGTTATCAGCGCACCGCTCTTTTCGTCGGCTTCGATGACGAGAGTGCCGAGGGTGAGGCCGCTCATGATGCGGTTTCGACGGGGAAAGAAATCGGGGCGGGGACGGGTCTCGAGGGGGTAGTCGCTGATAACGGCGCCCGATTCTGCGATCTCGTCGGCGAGGCGCCGGTGCTCGGAAGGGTAGACCATGTCGAGGCCGCAGGCCTGGACCGCCAGGGTCCGGCCACCGGCTTCTAGGGCGGCCTGATGGGCTATGGAGTCGATGCCCCGGGCGAGGCCGCTGACCACGGTAATCCCGTTGCGGACCAGCTCCGAAGCCAGGATGTGGGCCATTTCCCGTCCATAGGCGCTGGGGTTGCGGGTGCCCACGACGGCGATGCCCCAGTCATCCTGCCCGGTGATGGCGCCGCGGACGTAGATTACGGGAGGCCGGTCGTATATCTGTTTCAGGCGGTCGGGGTAGCCGGGGTCGTGCCAGGTGAAGGGCTCGACGTTCCTGTTGGAGAGGGCGGCCAGGACGGCATCGGGGTCGATGGTGGGGCGGCGGGACTGGATAGAGGCGATGGAGCGCCGGTCGAGGCCCGCTTTCCGAAGGTCGGCGGGGCCTGCGCTCCAGGCGGTCTCCAG
>JAAXHX010000415.1 GCA_012270635.1 Dehalococcoidia bacterium
TCGGGGGCGGAGGCCGACGAAGAAGAGAAGGAGAGGGGCGCCTAGACCCCGGGAGAGTCCTTTGACTGAGCAGAGATATTTCTATGCCATCGGAAAGCGCAAGGAGGCCGTGGCCCGGGTGAGATTGTACCCCGGCAACGGCTCCATAGTGGTCAACGGCAAGCCGATGAACGAGGCGTTCCCGCTTCGGACGTTGCAGCAGGCTATACTGGAACCCTTCGTCACCACCAATCTGTCCGGCAACTACAGCGCCTCGGTGAAGGTGGCGGGGGGTGGGATATCGGGACAGGCGCAGGCCATCAGACACGGGATAGCGAGGGCCATGCTGGCGGCCAACGATGAGCTGAAGTCCGTGCTCCGCAAGGCGGGACTGCTGACCCGGGACGCCCGCATCAAGGAGCGTAAGAAGTACGGCCTCAAAAGGGCGCGGAAGGCGCCCCAGTACACGAAGCGCTAGCGAATTAGAAACTTGGAAAAGGAGGGCGGCCCGACGCGTGCGTCGGGCCGCCCTCTTACTTTCTAAAGGAGCAATGATTCCCCGCAGCGGGGACGATCAGCGGAAGTTGTTCTTCAACGCTTCGAGGGCCGCCACGCAGCAAGCGACGTCCTGCTCGGCAGACCCGCCGGCGGCGCCAATGCCCCCCACCAACTCCCCGCCTATCTTGATGGGCATTTCGCCCTCGGCGGGGACTATCTTCCCGTCGGTGGAGATGACCATGCTCTGGAACCAGGGCTTGGGAACCATGGTGACGATCTTGGCGCCCTCGGCCCCGAACATGGCCGCGGTATAGGCCATGTTTATCGCGGCCTCGGCGGTCAGGGGGAGGGCCCCGTCCATCCTGGAAACCGTGAGGACATAGCCGGCGTTGTCGACTACGGCCACGCTCACGGTACAACCCGTCTCGACAGCCTTGGCCTTGGCGGCGTCCGCCATTTTCTCGGCTACTTCAAGGGACAGCGGCATCTTGAATCCCTCCTCTAGCATCCTTCAAGGTCGTCGAGCGTCGGGCCGGTTGCATTGCGTCGACTCAGCTTCGGGGCAGTCCCAGGCCCCTGCGGGCTATGATACCCCGCTGTATCTCCGATGTGCCGCCTGCGATGGTCTGCGATATGGAAAGGAGGTAGTCCCTCTGGAAGCGCCCCTTGAACACCTCCCACGCAGACCCGGGGCCCAGCTGCCCGTGGAGACCCAGCACCCACAGTATGGTGTTGGCCAGTCTCTGCGCGCTCTCGGTGAGGATGGTCTTGCACATGGAGGCCTCGGCGTTGGGGACTATGCCTTGGCCCTGCATCCAGGCCACGCGGTAGGCCATCCAACGGCCCACCTCGATGTTTATCGCAGCCTCGGCCAGCCTGTTCCTGACGGACTCGTCCTCATTCAGGGCGGGCCTTCGGGAGCCGGAACGGCCCAGGTGGGCGGCAATCTCGTCCAGGTGGCGTCTCTGAATGGCGGCGTCCCTGATGTGTGACCTTTCGAAGTCCAGGGCCACGGCGACGTAGTACCAGCCCATGTTCTCCTCGCCCACCAAGTTGCTCTTCGGGACCCGGACGTTTTCGAAGAACAGCTCATTGAAGTGGTGAGCGTTGGCCATGTTGACGATGGGTTCGATGGTGATGCCCGGCGTCCTGAGGTCGACCAAGACCAGGCTTATGCCCTTGTGCTTGGGCGACGAGGGATCGGTGCGCACGGCGAGCCAGCACCAGTCCATGGCGTGGCCGCCGCTGTTCCATGTCTTCTGGCCGTTGACCACGTAGTGGTCTCCCTCGGATGCGGCCTCGGTCTGGAGGGAGGCGAGGTCCGAGCCGGAGTCGGGCTCGCTGTAACCCGTGCACCAGAACCTCTCCCCAGCCCCGATGTAGGGGATGTGCTCCTTCTTCTGTTCCTCCGTCCCGTAGATCATCAACGTGGGCCCGACCCAGCCTATCCCCCCGACCCCCATGTCCAGGGTCGCGGGGGGGACCATGTTGTAGGCCATCTCCTCCTGGTAGACGACCTGCTCCATCATCGGGCGGTCCTGCCCGCCGTATTCTTTGGGCCAGGCTAGGGTGAGCCAGCCCTTGGAGGCGAGGGTCTTGGCCATGCGTCGGGTGAACTCCAGTCCTTCGCCCTCGTACTCGTCGCCCTCCTCCAGCCCCTCCCAGTCGTCCGGCAACTCCTGCCGCAGGAAGCCCCGGACCTCCTGGCGAAAGGCCTCTTCCTTTTTCGTGAAGGCTAGCTGCATGGCCCCTCCGTTCGATTCAAACCACCGGAGCGTTTGAACGTTCTATCGGCGTCACGATGCCTCTTCGATCATCGCTTTCAGGGCGTTTATCCGCGGCACGGGGGACGGGTCTGCGCCGTAGAGCAAGCCCAGGTAGTAGCTGGCGTAGTCTCCCAGGACGGTGAGACTCATTATCTGTGCCAAGGCCGATTCACCCTCCGCCTCCACGGCGCTATGCCCGACCCCGCTCCTGTTCAGCAGCTCTGCGATGCCATCGCAAGCGGGGCGCAGGCGCTCGTCCATCGAGTCGGAGGTCAGGAGCACGGCGTGGGTCAGGTCGGAGATGGTGCCGGGCCTTTCAAGACCTTCGACGGCATTGTGTCCCGCTTCGGGCAGCGTTTCGCAGAAAGCCCATGACTTGCCGTTTTCGTTAAGCTGGGTTTTCCAGCGCCGGGCTACGCAGCTGAATATATCACCGGCGTAGACCACAATCAAATTCTCCATCATCTGCCAGGCCAGGGTCTTGGCCCGGTTATCCTCCGTCGGCGTGGTCTCCGAGTACCGCCCCGACAGCCGCTCCACCACGTCGATGGCTTCCTCCACGTCCCTCTCCAGGCCTTCAACCAGCCCCAGCTCGTTTACGCAGGAGAGGAGGGTGAAGAGGCAGTAGCCGAGCGCGGCCCGGGGCTCGGAGACTATGTCTATGCCGTAGACCGGTATGCCGTGGTCGGTGGCTATCTCCTCCAGCCGCCCTCCCGCCGTCACGGCCACCTTGCATCCGGGCAGGCTTGGGTCGAAGGCGGAGAGGGTCTCTTCGGTGTTGCCGGAATAGCTGGAGCCGATGACCAGGGTATTGTCGTCCAATGGCCCCGTGTACTCGTAGCCCCGATACACGTCCACCGGCGGCCCCCCAGCCTGCGAGACCACCGTTTGCAGGTAGTCCGCCGCTATGGCCGACCCTCCCATGCCGAAATGGACGACACGGGTCACGTCCCGGTAGCCATCGGGCAGGGCGGGGACGGGCACGATGTCCCATCCCTTGCGGCACTGCTCCGCCATGGTGCGCAGGCGTATGCGCAATCTGGAGGGGTCAAGGGCGTCGTAGATTCCGGGGTCGTCCAGGTCCATCGTCATCCTATGGCGGCCAGGTCCTGACCGGATTTCAGGAGTCTGTACACCGCCTCCAAGCTCTCGCTTTCGGCGTATATTCTCATAAGGGGCTCGGTGCCCGAGAAACGGAACAGGAGCCAACTCCCGTCCTCGAACTCGAAGCGGGACCCGTCGGTCCTGTCCAACCGGGACACGGGCAGGCCGGCTATGGAGTCGGGCTGGGCCTGCTCTATCCGTTCCCTGGCCCTCTCCTTGGCAGCGTCGGCGATGGGTACGTCTACGCGGTCATAGTGGTGCGGCCCGACCAGGTCGTAGAGGTCATTTACCAGCTGGGACATGGTCCTGCCGGTCCGGGCCAAGAGGTCCAGGATGTAGAGGGATGCCAGTATTCCGTCCCGTTCGGGAATGTGCCCCCGGAACCCGAACCCTCCGCTCTCCTCTCCCCCGATGAGGGCGTTCTCCTTCATCATCCTGGGCCCGATGTGCTTGAAGCCAACGGGGGTCTCGTGGACCGGGACGCGGTAGCGCTCTCCCAGCCGGTCTATCATCCGGGTGGTGGTGACGGACTTGATCATGGGGCCCCTTTCGCCCCGGACCTCCAGGAGGTAGTAGGCGAGGAGCCCGAAGATCTGGAGAGGAGTAAGGATGTTGCCGTGCTCATCCGACACGCCGACGCGGTCGGCGTCTCCGTCGGTGGCGAGGCCCACGTCGGCGCCGCTCCTTTTGATGTACTTGCTGAGCTTTACGAGGTTTCGGGCTATGGGTTCCGGCTGGTCGAGGCCCGGGAACAGGGGGTTGCGCGTGCGGTGTATCTCGTTGACCCTGGTCGACCTTCCTTCGATCAGGCTCTTGACGTATCCCTTGCCGGCCCCGTACATGGAGTCAACCACCACCCTCAGGCCGGCATATTGCAGCCCGACCCGATCAACCAGATCATCGAGGTGGAGCACGTATCCCGCATACAAGTACTCCCTTCGAACCAGGTCATCGATAGTCGCGTCGGTTGGGTCGGGGCTGGGGACGCCGCCTCGCTGTTGAATGTCAGCGATCAGAGATTCCAGGGCCGCCGTTATTTCGGGGCTGGCGCTTCCGGCGTACTCGGGCTTGAACTTGAACCCGTTCCATCCCGCGGGGTTGTGGCTGGCCGTGATGACGATTGCCCCGGCCGCTTGCCTGCAGAACACTTCGTAGCTTACGACAGGCGTGGGGGCCGGATTGATGCCCAGCCAAGTGCGAATGCCGTTGACCGCAAGGACCCTGGCGGATTCTTTGGCGAAATCGTCCGACAGGAACCGGGTGTCGTATCCGACCACCACGCCCCGGTCGGCGAGGCCCCTGCCGGTGACGTATTCGGCGACGGCCTGCGCACAGATGCGAACGTTGGAGAATGTGAAGTCGTCGGCGATGAGGCCGCGCCAACCGTCGGTCCCGAATTTAATCTCGTCCGACATCTAGCAGATTGTACAGCAGAGGGGCCTCGCCGGACGATTCGAAAGCGC
>JAAXHX010000416.1 GCA_012270635.1 Dehalococcoidia bacterium
TGGTTCGACTTCCTGATGGAGAAGGAGATCATCTGGGTCGGGTCCCCGGAGTACGTGGCCGAAAGGATAGACCGGCTCCGCACCGAGCTTAACTGCGCCCACGTCACCCTCTGGCCCAACCCCGTGGGCCTGCCCTACAAAAAGGTGATGCGCAGCCTGGAGCTCTTCGCCGAGCGCGTCATGCCGATGTTCGAGAGGGAAGAGGCGCCTGCGGCGTCCCAGACATTTCAGTAGCGGGAGCTTGTCATGACTATGAGAACTATCGGGGTGGAGGTCTCGGGGCGAGACGCTAGGGAAATCGCCGGGCAGATACAGCGGTTGGAGGAACTAGGCGTCAAGGCTGCATGGGCGACCTCCGGCGGGGACGCCGACCCCATCACCCTGCTCGCCGCCGCGGCGATGCGCACCGAGTCCATACTCCTCGGCACGTCCATCGTCACCACCTGGCCCCGACACCCGATCACCACCGCCCAGCAGACCAACGTGCTCGCCCACTTGGCACCGGGCCGCTTCCGGCTCGGGATCGGGCCCAGTCACCTCTCCGAGATGTACGAACCCTACCGCTTCAACTTCCGAAAGCCCCTCACCAACCTGCGGGAGTACCTGCGAATCGTGAAACCCCTGGTTCAAAAGGGCTCCGTCGACTTCGACGGCGAGCAGTACCACGCTCATATCAATGCCTCGGACGCGTTCCCCGACCTCCCGGTAATGGCCTCGGCGCTCAGGCCCCGGTCCTTCCGGCTGTGCGGCGAGGAGGCGGACGGCGCAATCAGCTGGGTCTGCCCATTGGCCTACCTGCGGGACTCGGCGCTGCCGGCCATGCGCGAAGGCGCAAAAGCCGCAGCCCGCCCGACTCCCCCGCTCATAGCGCACGCCGTGGTATCGGTCCACGAGGAATACGAAGAGGTCAAAGCCGCAGCCCTGGAGGATATGGAGTACTACCCAACGGCCCCCTTCTACCAGCGAATGTTCGCCCTGGCCGGTTATCCCGAAGCCGAGGAAATCCAGGGCTGGAGCGACCGGATGCTGAGGGAGATAGTGATATCCGGCCCCGAGGATGAGGCGGCGCGAAGGCTGGAGAAGTTCTTCGACGCGGGCGCCGGGGAAGTCCTGGTCTCCATAGTGGCCGCGGGCCCCGACAAAGCGGCCTCGTGGGAGCGGACGGCCAGGCTGCTGGCGAGCCTCTAGTCGTCCCAGTAGGGTGTGTAGTCCGTGGTGGTTAGCTGCTCCAGGCCGGTTGCCGTGACTTCGTACATGTCCTCCACCTTCACGACTACGGTCTCGCCGCCCACCTCCACCGAGGTCTCCGGCTCCAGGCAGATGACCATCCCCTCCTCCAGCTCCGCGTCCACGGCCATCATGTCGGGGCGGTAGATGATGGGGAGCTCGCAGGCCCGGAGCCCGACCCCGTGGCCCAGGGAGTAGGGCGTGGTAGGGTAGCCGGACTTTGCCAGCAAGTCGTTGACGGTGCGGTCCAAGTGGGATGCCCGGACACCGGGCCTAGCCTCGGCCTCGGTGGCGCGGTGGGCCTCCATCAAGACCTTCCAGGCCTTCTGCACGGGGCCGGGGGGCTCGCCGACGAAACCCGTCCTGCACATATCCGAGCCGTACCCTCCCTTCACGTAGCACCCCCAGTCGAAGGCCATGGTCGCGCCCGCCTGCAGCCTGCTTCCTCGAGGAAACCACCCGGCGGTCAGCTGGCTTTCCCCATTTATACACACGTTGTGGGTGATGAACTCCGCCCCCTGGGCCCGCATCGTCCCATCGATAGCGGAAAGCACCTCGAAGTCCAAGGCGCCTTCGCGCATGGCCTCGAGGC
>JAAXHX010000417.1 GCA_012270635.1 Dehalococcoidia bacterium
GTATCTCAACGACCGACTGATGCTGCGCATCCGGGACAAGGGCACCGCCTCCGTCCTCACGCCAACTGGACGCTGATAATAAAGACATCCTGACCTTCCTCTTCTCGCTTGGCTTCTGGCTGGAGAGAGGGAATGAAGGTCGCGTAAAAGCCTCGTCGAGGGGTGGGGGGTCCGCCCGAGTCGCATTTTAGACCGTCTCGGGCACTGGGGTGATGAGGGAGACAGGGTTGGAACTGAGTGTCACCGAGGCGAGGCCAGTCCAGCCTCTTGACAATAAGCCCCACACGGCATAATCTCGCTATCACTCGGATAGCCTACTGCAATCTGTTTTAACGCCGCAGCTAACCTCATCGCCTCTGCGACGTTATGTGTTTATAATCCCTAATACCCTCAAAGGGTTGGGCTTTTCAACCAGCGATTGCAAATGGTTGTTAGGAACCAGGAGTTTCGCAGGACTTTCGGAGGTGAGTCTATCTGTAAGGCGGACGTGAAAAGGTGCAAGGCCTCTAACATGCAGTGGGCCTCAGCAATACCCAGGCCCCAAGGAATAGGCAAGGAGAAACCATGAGTGACAGAACTTATAAGAGGAAGAGGCTCACGACACGGCGGGGCATACTCGCCGGCTTGAGCATTCTTCTCGTAGCGCTAATGATACTGGCGGCGTGCGGAGAAGCCGCGACGCCAACGCCAACGGTAGCGGATGACGAGCCTCCGACTCCCGTGCCGGCAACCGAAGCGCCGGATGCGACCGAAGTGCCAGATGAGCCGGATGCACCCGAACCCACGGCGATACCGGATGAACCCGATGACACCATGGACACAGGCGTGAGGCCCCGGTCTGAGTGGACGGTAGACAACCCGGCGACCCTGGAAGAGCTGGAGACGGAGATAGAGAAGTACCGGGGCTCGAGCTTCGTGTTCACGTCCTGGGGCGGCGCTTACCAGGCCGCTCAGCGACAGGCTTACGTCGTACCGTTCTCCCAGCAGTTCGGAATCGAGATTGTAGAAGAGAGCCCGATGGAGTACGCGGTAATCCGCGTGATGGTAGACACGGGCAACTACAAGTGGCACGTGATGGACGTCGGTGGACGTGAGCTTTGGAACCACATTAACATCGGCGCTCTTGCAGAGCTGGACCTCAGCGTGGTGGACAACCGAAACCACGTGGAGACGGTCAGTACGCCATACGGCGGCGGAGGCGGAATCACGTGGTCCACGGTGCTGGCGTACAACTCCGACGTATACGCTGAGGGCAGCATCACCACGTGGGCCGACTTCTTTGACCGGGAGAATTATCCCGGGAGACGAAGCGTGAGGGATGCCTACAGGGGTAGCTGGTTCTCGGCGCTGCTGGCCAATGACTCCAGCCGGCTGGAAGACTCCGACTGGAGAGCCAGGCTTGGCGCCCCGACCGACGAGGACGTGCAGGAAGCCCTGGGGCTCTGGGAGTCCAATCCCCCGGACGGCTTCTGGCACACAGGGTCGGACTGCCCGCAGACGCTGATCGCGGGCGACTACGACATGTGCACGGCATGGAACGGCAGGATATACAACGCCCAGGTAGAAGGCGAGCCGCTGGCGATCTGCTGGGAGTGTGGACACTTGGTGGGCACCGGCGCCTTCGTCATGGCCAAGGGCCTGGAGGAATCCAACCCCGAGGCTTTTGACCTGGGACAGCTGTTCATCGCCTGGACGGGACTGCCGGAGATTAACGCCAATATCTCCAAGTACATCACCTACGGGCCGCTGAACCTGAGATCTGCAGAGTTCATGGTCGGCGACGAGTTCGATCCCATAACTCCTGCCCTGCCAACCTCGGCAGCCAATGCACCGTTTGCGGTGATCGAGGACGAGAAGTACAGCGGAGAGAAGAACAGCGAGTGGACCGACCTTTGGCAGGAATACCTGCTGGCGATTGATCTGTAGAGACCGATAGGCCAAGCGGAACAAGGATAGACGGAAGTAGTAAAGAGGCCCGCCACCGGATTTGGTGGCGGGCCTCTTCGCGTAACCGAAGCACCCCTTTAACGTTATAATACTAGCGGTATTATGTGGGCTATCCTTCACGCAAACCCTGCCCCGCGCAAGGCGGTCTCGGGCCTTGGGTTGGTGGCCACGTTGGCAGCGCTGCTGGCCTTGGCCGTCGCTTGCGGCGAGGAACCAACACCCACTCCCACACCTCCGCCCGCCGTGACGTTATCCATGCCGGAGCCCCAGGACGCGATGGCGCCCACCCTCGACGCCGCCCCGCCCCCCGTGGTCCCCGACACCCCTGCCGGCGCATCCGGCTTCTCCCATTACGTCTTCGAAGATGTGGGAGGCGAGGTAATCACCACCCTCGTGGAGGGGCCTGCCGCAAGACAGGTGCGAAGCGCCCTTTCCTACCAACGACTCAAGGAGATCCACGCCAACGGCGAGCCCCTGGACGGCCTGGAGATGTCGGCCCAGGAGTTAGAGGAGCTGGTAAACCAGCTGGACACGGTGCGCCGGGCCACCGAAAAGTATCAGGACATTCAACTCGCCCTGGACGAAGGCTTTATCCAGAGCACCGAGGAAGTGCCCAACATGGGGGCCCATTTTGTTCACCCGAAAAGGGGCCTAGACGGCGAGTTCGATCCCTCCAGCCCCGAAATATTGATGTACACCGCCGACGAAGATCTCGGCTGGCGCTTGGTCGGCACCTCTTTCCTCCTTCCTCGAAGGCTGGTCGGCGACGAACATCCCCAGGCCTTCGCCGGGCCCCTGGACAACTGGCACGTGCACTACAGCCTTTGCACCGGGCCCAACTCCATCTCCAGGTCCACCACCCCCGAAGAGTGCGCCCAACGGCAAGGCTTGTGGGTGCCTTCCTACGGCTGGATGATCCACGCCTGGGTATGGGATGAAAACCCCATGGGCGTGTTCAGCATGTGGAACCCCAGTGTGCCCCCCATCGTCTCCACCGACCAGGTGCGCCCCTGGCGCGAGGCCCAGGCCCCCGGGGAGGGGACGACCGTGGTTGCTATAGAGAACTTTGCCTTCGCGCCGGCAAGTATCAAGGTCGGCGAGACCCTCACCTGGACCAACGTGGACGGGGTCCCGCACACGGTGACTTCCGGGTCGGAGGGCGATGGCGCCGACTTTGACTCAGGTCTCATCGGCCCGGGCCAGTCCTTCTCCGTGCGCTTCGATGAGCCGGGCCGATACCCCTACGTCTGCGCCCTGCATCCCACCATGACAGGCATGGTCGTAGTCGAGGAGTAGTCGATCCCACGG
>JAAXHX010000418.1:0-604 GCA_012270635.1 Dehalococcoidia bacterium
AGGGGTCCCCTGTCCCTGGAGTCGAAGCGCTTCATCGTGGAGCTGTACGAACGCTACAGCGGGAAGAGGCTGCTGGAATGAGCGCCATCACCTTGGACGGCTTCTGCCGTCACCTCGTCGACGGCCGGGGTCCCGGCGGGAGACTCTATCCGGCTCCCCTGGCCGGGGAGTTCGTGGATTTCTTCGGCCTCTCCGCCTTCCCCCGCATGGAGGAAATCAAGACGCTGCTGGAGCGGCACGGCGTGGCCACCGTCAACCTGTCCCACGACATGAAGGGCCTGCGGGGGTACCACACTGGAGAGAAGGGCGGCGTCTACCAGATCACCCTGGACGCCGCCGAGTCGGTGTCAGCCCGGGAGCACTCGGCCCTGCACGAGACCTACGAGATCGTCAGGGAGCGGCTCCACGACCTCTTTCCCCACGTCGCCGAGCCCCACGGGACGGCAAAGTGCCGCCAGGCGGACCGGTTCGCAGCCTCGGCGCTGATGCAGCCCCAGTGGTTCTCCCTCTTCGCCCAGGCGTCGGGGTTCGACGCCGTCGCCCTCCACGAGACCTACGGGCGGGCATACTCCTCCCTGGCCATCCGCCTCGCCGAGGTGATGCG
>JAAXHX010000418.1:877-1478 GCA_012270635.1 Dehalococcoidia bacterium
GTGGCCGCCAGGCCCGTCGTCTGGTATGGACGCATTGCCAAGGTTGCGCTGGTCGCCGTGCCCTACCGGGACCGCTCTGTGCTGGCCCCGCAGTTGGGCCACGCACCATTCGAGCGCATAGCCCGCGCACACCAGGTGATCTAGGTTGGAGGATGGCATTCGGTTCGTTCATGGGTTATAGTAAGACGCAGTGCTAATTCACCACGCAAAAAAGGGGAGTATGCCCACCAAGTCCAGGAACACCGACACCATCACTTTCTCGCTGCCGCCGCAAATGGCCCGAGAGTTGCGTCAGGTGGTCAAGGAGGAGAGCCGCACAGTCAGCGAGCTGCTCCGGGAGGCCATCCAGCTCTACATGGAGGAGCGCGAGTGGCGCATCAAGGAGCGGATGCAACGACGGTCACGACGGGCTAAACAGAATGAGCAAGATGAAGGAGAAGCCAATGAGTGAACGAGATGAACTGATACCCGTCGCCCTCTACGCCAGGGTCTCCAGTGACCGCCAGGACGTGGACCTGTCCGTGGCGGCACAGATGCGGGCGCTCAGGGACTACGCCGCCAAGAACGGCTACGTGGTGGCCAGGGAGTACGTGGACGAGGC
>JAAXHX010000419.1 GCA_012270635.1 Dehalococcoidia bacterium
GAAGGGAGCGGGGTTTTCAATAGGGGAGGGGGTTTCGCCACGCTCACCGCTCATGCTTCGACAGGCTCAGCACGAGCGGCCTCGGGGGTGGATTCCCGATCGGGGTCGGGAATGACGGGAGAGGCGGGAGGTGGAGGATTGATTGACATTGGGATTGGTGTGCAAATATCATCGCACCTGCTTTTGGCAGGGTCGACTGACCAGACATGAAGAGCTATTCCCTTCTCAACCTGATACGCCACTCCTTCAGCCATCACGAGAATTGGCCGCGGGTGTGGCGCAGTCCGCAGCCCAAGGAGCGCTACGATGTGGTGATCGTGGGGGCGGGGGGGCACGGGCTTGCCACGGCCTACTACCTGGCCAAGAACCACGGGATCACTGACGTGGCAGTGGTGGAGCGGGGCTACCTGGGGGGTGGGAGCGTCGGGAGGAACACGACGATAGTGCGGTCCAACTACCTGTGGGACGAGACGTCCTTCCTGTACGAGCACGCGATGAAGCTGTGGGAGGGGCTGAGCCAGGAGCTGAACTACAACCTGATGTTCAGCCAGCGGGGCGTGCTCAACCTGTGCCATAACCTGCAGGAGCTTCGGGACACGGCGCGTCGGGTCAACTCCAACAAGCTCAACGGCATCGACGCCGAGCTCCTGGACACCCGGCAGGTCGCGGAGCTGGCGCCGGTACTCAACACCTCACCGGACATACGCTATCCCGTGCTGGGGGCCTCCTACCAGAAGAGGGGCGGAACGGCGCGACACGACGCCGTGGCCTGGGGCTTCGCGCGAGCCGCCGACGCCCGCGGGGTGGACATCATCCAGAACTGCGAAGTTACGGGCATACAGGTGTCCGACGGAGAGGTCACGGGGGTCGACACCACGCGGGGCGTGATAAAGACGGGGAAGGTGGCCCTGGCGGTCGCGGGCAACACCACCGTTCTGGCGGACATGGCCGGCATCCGGCTTCCCATCTCCACGCACCCCCTTCAGGCCCTGGTCTCCGAACCGATCAAGCCGGTTATCGACTGCGTGGTGATGTCCAATGCCGTCCACGCGTACGTGAGCCAGACCGACAAGGGAGAG
>JAAXHX010000420.1 GCA_012270635.1 Dehalococcoidia bacterium
CTCGAAGGGTCGAGCCGCCTGCCCCCACCAGCGCCCCCCGCCGCCCCACGCGTTTGCCCCCCGTCCCCCCTCCATGTATAATCTCCTATCGCACAGAGCCCCGGCTTGCGACCCATGCGCCAGGGCTCTTTGTGTGGAATCCCGGGCCCAGAGGCTTCATGTACTTCGACCTTAGACTGTTCCAGCTTACGCAGGGCATTCGCCTGCGCATCCTTCTTTCCACCGTACTGGGGCTTATCGCGGTCGGGGCCGGGGTTGCCGGGCTGGCCATCTTCGCCATCGTCATCGCCCGGGTCTTCCGCAGCGAGGCCGAGTACTCGTCCCTCGCCCTCCCCATGATCGGGGTCGCCATCCTCATCGGCGTGCGAGGTCTTTTCCAGTACCTGCAGAACGGCTACGCCCACCATTCCTCGAACATCGTCAAGATCAAGATCCGGGAGCGGCTCTACCAGCACTGCCTCGCCCTCGGCCCGGGCCACTTCGACCAGCGCCGCACCGGCGGCGTCATCCTCACCCTGGGCGACGGCGTGGAAGGCCTGGAGACATTCTTCGGCCAGTACCTCCCCCAGATCATAATCGCCGCCATCGCCCCCATCCTCATCTTCGTCTTCATGGCCGTTCTGGACCTGCCCATCGCCCTCATATTCCTCGGCTTCGCCATCTTCACCCTCGTCGCTCCGGCCGTCTTCCACCGTTGGAACCAGAAGAGCAGCATGCACCGCTACCGCTCCTACGGCTCCCTCGGCGCGGACTTCCTGGACGGGGTCCAGGGCCTCGCCACCCTCAAGGCCTTCGGCCAGAGCGGGCGTCACGGCGACAGGTTGGCCGACCGCGCCCGCGCCCTCTATCGGAGCACCATGGGCGTCCTCGCCGCCAACATCGCCGCCGGCGGCGTCACCGTCCTCGGTATTTCGGCCGGCGCCGCCACGGCCCTCGGGGTGGGGGCGGGCCGGGTGGCCGACGGCGACATGGAGATCCGCACCCTCCTCATCGTCATGATGTTCGGCGTCGAGGTCTTTAAGCCCCTCCGGGAGCTGACCCAGCTCTACCACAAGGGGATGATCGCCAGCGCCGCTGCCCAGAGCATCTTCAACCTCATGGCCGAGCCCGTGGAAATCGAGGACACCCCCGACACCCCCCAGGCCGAACCCCTCACTCCCGAAATCTGCTTCGAAAACGTCACATTCGCCTACAACCAGGGCCGAGGAAATGCTCTGGAGGACGTATCCTTCACCCTGGGACGCGGCGAAAAATTCGGGCTGGTCGGGCCCAGTGGTGCCGGGAAGTCGACCATAGTCTGGCTCGTCTACCGGTTCTTCGATCCCCAGAAGGGCCGCATCCTCCTGGGCGGCCAAGACCTCAGGGAGCTCTCTCTCGACCGGATACGGGAGCATATCGCCGTCGTTACCCAGGACACTTACCTCTTCCACGGCACCGTCGCCGACAACCTGAGGTTCGGCAAGCGGGACGCCACCCGGGAAGAGCTGGAAGCCGCCGCCCGGGCCGCCAACGCCCACGAGTTCATCTCCCGGCTGCCCCAGGGATACGACACCTACGTCGGCGAGCGGGCCATCCGGCTCTCGGGCGGGCAGCGGCAGCGCATAGCCATCGCCCGGGCCCTTCTCAAGGACGCCCCCATCCTCATCCTGGACGAGGCCCTCTCCAGCGTCGACGCCGAGAACGAAGCCGTCATCCAGCAGGCCCTGGACCGCCTCATGCAGGGCAGGACCACCCTAATCATCGCCCACCGGCTCTCCAGCATCGTCAGCGCCGACCGGATCCTCGTCCTGGAGGACAGCCGACTCGTCGAGACAGGCGCCCACGCCGAGCTCATCAATGACGGCGGCGTCTACTCCCGGCTCATGGCCGACCAGCAGGCCGCCGGTTTCGCCGTCAAGCCCTCCTTTGCCCAGGCCCCGGGCCCCGATGGCCGCACCCCGCCAACCCCCGAGGAAGAGCCCCGACCCGCACCCGACGGCGTGGAGCCTTACAGGACCTTGGGCGCTTTTACCATACTAGCGAGGCTGATGACCCTCATAACTCCCTGGTGGAAGCAGCAGACCGTCACCTTCCTGCTCGGCATAGCCCATCACGGCTCCATAATCGGGCTCGGGGTGATCAGCGCTTTGCTGGTGGGCCAGGTCTTCCGGGGTGGCGACCTTACCCTCTACCTCATCCTGCTGGGGGTGTTCGCGCCCCTCACGGCATTCTTCACCTGGGCCGAGGGCTGGCTGTCCCACGACCTCGCCTACAGGCTCCTCGCCGAAATGCGCATCGACATGTACCGCAAGATGGACACCATCGCCCCGGCGTACCTGGTCAAACGCCGGTCGGGGGATATTGTGGGTGTAGTCGGCGGGGACATCGAGAAGATCGAGTATTTCTTCGCTCACACCATAAGCCCGGCTTTCGTGGCCTTCGTCGTGCCCCTGGCCGTCCTCATCACGCTGGCCCTTATCTCCTGGCCCCTGGCTATCGTTCTCCTGCCCTTCCTCCTCGCCGTCGCCATCCGGCCCTTCTACGACCAGAAGACCAACGAGCGCCTCGGTGACGAGGTCCTGACCAAGCTCGGGGGCATACATGCCCAGATGGTGGACAACATCCAGGGTATGCGGGAGATCGCGGCCTTCGGCCAGGGCCCGGCCCGCACCACCGACGTCCGGGAGCGGGGATGGGACTTCGCCGGAAGCCAGCTGAAGTTCAAGAAGGCCCAGGAGTCCCAGACCGCCTTCATCGAATCGGTCACGGGGCTAGGTGGGTTGGCCGTGCTGGCCATGGGCGCCTGGCTAGTCCTGGAGGGTCGGATGGACCGCCCCGACCTCCCCCTCGCCGCCCTCCTCGCCCTCTCCACCTTCTCCCCCGTCTCCGACATCGCCCGCACCGCCAAGGACCTGATGGAGACCCTCGCCGCCGGACGCCGGGTCTTCGCCGTCCACGACGAGCCCCTGCCCGTGGCCGACGGCCCCGGCGTATCCGCCCGGGATGGCGTCGGGCACGTCGCCGCCCCCCTCGTCCGCTTCGACAACGCCTCCTTCGCCTACGCCCCGGGACTGCCCCAGGCCGTCTCGGATGTCAGCTTTACCGTGGAGCCGGGGCAGACCGTGGCCCTGGTCGGCAGGTCGGGGGCCGGCAAGACCACTTGCGCCTACTTGTTGATGCGCTTCTGGGACCCCCAGTCCGGCGAGGTCTCTCTAGGCGACCACAACCTGAAGCAGTTCAAGCTCGACCCCCTGCGCGACAGCATCGCCTTCGTTACCCAGGACACCTACCTGTTCAACGCCAGCATCCGGGACAACATCGCCCTGGGCAAGGTCGGGGCTTCCCAGGAGGAGATCGAGGCCGCCGCCCGGCAGGCCAACGCCCACGACTTCATCGCCTCTTTCCCCGAGGGTTACGACACCATAGTGGGCGAACGGGGGATGCAGCTTTCCGGCGGTCAGCGCCAGCGAATCTCCATCGCCCGGGCCCTTCTCAAGAACGCCCCCGTCCTCATCCTGGACGAGGCTACCTCCCACCTGGACGCCGTCAGCGAGCACCAGGTCCGTCAGGCCCTCAACCGCCTGATGTCCGGCAGGAGCACCGTCATCATCGCCCACCGGCTCTCCACCGTGCGCGACGCGGACAAGCTGGTAGTCCTGGACAATGGCCGCAAGGTGGAAGAGGGCAGCCACACCGAGCTTATGGAGCGAAACGGCCTCTACGCCCAGCTGGTCGCGGCTCAGATGGTTTCCGCCGCCCCGAGCGCCTCCGGCCCCGGAAGCTAGGGCATCCCCGAGGGGCCTAGCGGCCCTCCTTGATGAAGTCGGCGACCTTTTCTCCCATGGTCATCACGGTGACGTTCAGGTTGGCGCGCACGGTGTCGGGCATGATGGAGGCGTCCACTATGCGCAGGCCGTCGACGCCGTAGACCTTGCCGTACTGGTCGCAGACGGCCAGGGGGTCGCTGGAGGGGCCCATCTTGCAGGTGCTGGAGATGTGGTGGGCGGTCACCACCTCCGTCTTCATCCACTCATCCAGGAGGGCGTCCGACTCCAGCACCTCGTCGGAAGGGCCGGACCGCCTCTCGATGATGTCGCCGAAGGCCTCGTGGTTGAACAGCTCGTTGCAGAGCCTGAGCCCGTCTCGCATCCGCTTCAGGTCGAAGGGGTCGTCTAGCAGGTTGTAGTCCAGGATGGGCTGCTGCCGGGGGTCGGTGGACTGGAGCCTTAGCTCGCCCTCGCTCAGGGCCAGGTAGAGGCACTGGCTGACGCCGATGCCCACCGGGTCCTTTTCGTCCAGGCCCCGGAAGGGCCTCGCGGCCAGGTAGTTGCCGACGTACAGGATCATGTCGTTCACGAAGGGCGACCCCTGGGCCGTGTACCTGAGGGTTACCGTCCCGGAAGTGACCTGGTCGACGTCCAGGGGATAGCCCTCTTTTGTGAACCAGCACAGGGGCACGTCCGGGTGGTCACGCAGGTTTCGGCCCACGCCGGGCAGGTCCTGGACCACCGGAATGCCCAGCTTTCTCAGCTGGTCTCCGGGCCCCACGCCCGAGAGCAGCAGGATGTGCGGGGTGCCCACGGCCCCGGCGCAGAGGACTATCTCCTCGCCGTAGACGGAGAACATCTCCCGACCGCTTATGACCAGCAGCCCCGCGGCCCGGTTGCCGTCGAAGATGATGCCGTGGACGTGGCAGTCAGGCCTGATGGTCAGGTTGAG
>JAAXHX010000421.1 GCA_012270635.1 Dehalococcoidia bacterium
AAGGCCAAGGCGCTGGAGCGGTACCTAAGCACAACCTACCCTTACGCATTTGCCGATTCGTCTGATGACGCGCCTCCCCCAGATCGAGACCCCGTGGACTGGTTTCTGTTCGACCACCGGGAGGGGACGTGCGGGGTGTTCAGCAGCGCTTTCGTGGTGATGGCCCGCTCGGTGGGGATTCCCGCGCGGGTGGTGTCGGGGTGGATGATAGCGGACCATTCCGGGACGCAAACGGTGTACTCGGACCAGGGTCACCAATGGGCAGAGGTTGCGCTGGACGGCATTGGATGGGTGACCTTTGAAGCCACGGCATCGGGAGGCGCGCCCACCCGTGTAATCCAGGCCCGAGGCGACCTGGTCCACTCCGGCTCCACAACCATCCGCCGAGAAACGAACACGACGATAGACCAATCACCCGAAAGCACGCGCCGGGGTGCGCCGTTCACGGTCGGGGGGACGGTTATGACGCTGTCCGGGGCACCGGTGGACGGGATGGAGGTGGAGATATTCATCAACGAAAAGAAAGAGCAGGGCGGCTGGAGAATCGGGAGGGGGGAGACGGAAAGCGGGCGGTTCGAAATCGAAGTCGCAGTACCGGCCAGGTTCGAGGGAGGGCCTTACCAGCTTATCGCCCACGCCATCGGCAACGAGGACTACGTCGGGTCCTGGAGCGATCCCGAGATCGGGGTCTACTCGGGGACCGACCTCGAGCTCATCGGCCCTTCGGAGATATCGGTGGACGAGGAAGGGGCGTTCCGAGGGAGATTGACGGAGGAAGCGGGAGACCCGTTGAAGGGCCGCCTTCTGAGGGTGTCAATAGAGGGAGAGGCCCCGTTCCAGGTAACCACGGATGACGGGGGCGCCTTCAGCTTCGGCAGGACGTTCAACCGGACGGGAGAGCGAACCGTGGAGGTCGCTTTCGAGCAGCAGGAGTACATGCTGGGCAACGAGGCCCGGCTGACCGTGATGGTGACGATGCCGACGGTGGTGAGCATCGGCGCCGTGGACGACGTTCAGGTAGGAGAAGAGTACGTCATCAGGGGCACCCTGCGGGACGCCCGGGGAAGGGGCCTGGCCGACCAGCAGGTCGACATTATCCTACCGGAAGCGGTTGTGACTTCGGTCCAAACCGACAGGCGCGGCGAGTTCACGGTGAGGAGCATTACGGAGCAGCCCGGCAGATATGGCATCGAGGCGTCCTTTGCCGGAGACAGGGTCCTGGAGCCGAGCAAGATCGGCTATACCCTGAGCGTTACCGAACCGGCATACCTGGAGTTGACGGGTGACAAGGAAGTGCGGGTCGGGGAGGAGTACACGGCCAGGGGGACGTTGAAGGACAGCCGGGATGCGCCGCTGCCTCTGAGGCTGATAGAAGTCACTTTGGCGGACGGCTCCACGGCTTCCATCCTGACCGACGAGCAGGGCGAGTTCGAAGCTAGCGGCACGGCAGAGCGGGCTGGAAGATACGGCATCGAGGCCTCGTTCTCGGGGGACGGTATCCTCGGGTCTAGCGGGGGCGGCTATACCCTAAGCGTGATCGAGCCGGTGTTCCTGGAGCTAAGCGGGAGCAGAGAGGTGCAGGTCGGTGAGACGCACATGGTCAGGGGGTCTCTGCGAGACAGCCGGGGCGCTCCCCTGGCCCGGAAACGGGTCCTCGTCACCGTGTCGGAAGAAGTGGAGACCCCGGTTCTGACCGACGAACAGGGTGAGTTTGCAGTGAACATCGTGCCGGTGGGCGCGGGAAGACAGGGCATCGAGGCGTCCTTTGCGGGGGACGACACCCTGGAGCCGGCCAAGACCGGCTATGTCCTGAGGGTGATCGAACCCGTCCTGCTGGAATTGAGCGGAGACAGGGTGGCGCGGGTGGACGCGCCGTACCGCCTGGAGGGAACGCTTTCGGGGGCGGGGGGCGAAGGGCTGGAGGGGTACGTCCTGACGTTGAGCGCGGGCCAAGGCGACCCGGTGGAGGTCACAACCGGTCCCCTGGGAACATTCACCTGGGAAACGACGTTTGAGGAAGAAGAAGGCACAACCTCTCTGGTGGTGAAGTTTGATGGCACGGATGACCTTGGGCCCACCCAGGCAACGTTGTTGACCGAGGTGGGAAGGGCAGAGATCGTCGTGGAAGAGCCCGAGCCGGTGGCCCGCGGCGATACGGTTACCATCGGGGGCGTAGCGGTGATAAACGGCCAAGCCATACCGGACGCCAGGATAGAGGTGAACGGGGAGCAGTCGGGGCGCACGAACGCAGCCGGGGCTTTCGTGGTGCGGACGCCCGTTCCGAGGGATGCCGAGTTGGGGAAGATGGACCTGAGGGTGTCGGCAGCGGAGTTGGAGGCAGAAACCGAGGTCACGGTAAGCGTTATGTCAGCGACGAGCGTCCTGGTGACGCCGGTGGATGACGTGAGGGCTGGACGCTCGGCGCAGGTGGAGGCCCAGGTCCTGGACGACCGCGGGGTCGGGATTCCGGGGGCGGTGGTCCACTACGGCGGAGAAGGGCGCGCAGTGACCGACGACCTGGGCGTGGCCCTGCTGAAGGTGGATATACCCGACGAAGAGGGGTTGACGAGCGTGCCGCTCAGGGTCAGCTATGAGGGAGACGGCGCCAACCTGCCCGTCGCTTACTTGGCGAGTCTGCAAGTCGAAGGTGGGGGATCGGGTTGGCTGATATGGGCGCTTCTCCCGGTAGCGCTGCTCCTGGGGATTGGGGGAGGTTACCTGGGAAGACGGAGATTCGGAAGACACCCGATATTGGCGCCTGTTCGGGTCGCTGGCCCTGATGTCGTCTCCGATAAGACGACATCAGGCGATGAAAGGCGCTCGGAGGTCACGCACCTGGAGATGGGCTTCGTAAAGCCCTCCCCGGACACGGAGAACGCCTGGCAGGTAGGAGAAAAAGTTGAGGTCTGGTGCAGGCTGACCGACGATTCGGGAAGAGGAATAGAGGGGGCGGCAGTCCTGATAACCTGGGGCGACGGAGAGGCGGAGACGACGCCCGTGACGGACCGGAAGGGACGGTGCTCGGCATCGTGGGTGGGCGATGAGGCGGGGATGTACCGGGTCAGGGCGGAGTTCACGGGCGCGGAGCGTTACCGGGCTTCGGAGACGTCGGAAGGGTTCGAGCTGCGGGTGTTGACGCCGACCCGCCTGGAGGTCTCCTTCGTCAAGTCGGCGGAGGACCTGCCGGAGATATGGGGAGTCGGGGAGGAAGTGAGGATCACCGTTGCGCTGGTGGATGCCACGGGTCGGGGGCTGGCCGGTCGAAGGACCAGCGTCGTCATCGGCGACACCGGTGAAGCGGAAGAGACCTTGACGGACGATTCCGGTCACTGCCAACTGGTGCGCACAGGAGAATGGCCGGGGGTCTACAGCGTGGAGGCAGAGTTCGATGGGGATGAGGGGTATCTGCCCTCGGAGGGGCGGGGGCGATTCCAGGTGGTGGACTTCAGGGACGACGTTGTACAGCGGTACAACTCGTTCCTGGCGAAAGTGCGACAGAAAGTATCGGGCATCTCGGCTAAGGCGACCCCCCGGGAAGTGGAGGCGATAGTGGTCGGAAGCGGGATGTCGTTGGACCAGAGGGCCCTGGAGGAGCTGATAGCCTGCTTCGAAGAGGCTGACTACAGTGAGCACGACATAGGCCGGCGGCAGTTCGAGGCGGCTTACCGGGCCTGGCGTCGGTTGGAGGAGGAATAGGTGGGGATGAAGGTGGAAGAACGTTTTAGGGTCTCGGCGCTGCACACGGCGGCCATCGTGGCTGCGGCGTCGGCGCTGTGGGTGCTGGAGGCCCTGCGCCCGCCGGAAACGGGCTTCGACTTCCGGGCATTGCTCGGACCCGTGCTGGGCGCAGCCTTAATCTCCATGGCTATAAGCCTGCTCTTTCAGGCCCAACGCAGGGAAAGGCCCAGGCGCGCCCTGAGATTGCCGGAAGCGTTCGGGGCAAGGACCGGGCTGACCCTGAGGATGGCAGTGCGACTGCTGAGGGCCGGGGCCTGGCTGGCAGTCCTGGTGAGCGCGGGCCTCTCCCTGGCCGGGACCCAGCCCGACCCCGGCACGTACTACAACCTTATCGGCGGGCTGACGGGGATATTCGTGTTTGCGGCGCTGGTCCGGGCGTCGAGCGTGCCCTTTCCTGTGGCGAGTCGGGTATTCCGGGTCCCGTGGGTCCGCCTGGCAGCGTTCGTGATAGTCTACCTGCTGCTTCACGGCAGCTGGCTGACCGAGCACGGGTTCCCCAACGACCAGCTGCTGCTCTCCCTCTGGTTGGCGCTGGCGGCGAGCTATGCGGGCGGAACGCTGGGCAAGGCGGCGCGCGTGATGGAGGAGTCGGGGAGAAGGGGGCGTTGGGTCCCGCCGCCCGTGGCCCTGCGAGGGGCCGCGGCCTTGCTGGCGGGTACGAGTCTGGGACTCCTGGTCTGGGGCGCGCTCGGCTCCCTGCCAAACGTCAGCGCGTTGCTGCTCAACAGGTGGCCGCACCTGCTCGTCGGATATGCGACCCAGCCTCACTTCGGCCACTTCTACGAGGCGAGGCACCTGGTCGGGGCGTTGGTTGCGGGCATGTACTTCGTGATGAAGCTGCCGAAGGGCTTGAGGGAGTCGGGAAGGGTGGACTATATGCCCCTGTCCAAGGCCGTGGGATACAGCGTGGTCGGGGCGTTGGCCTGGCTGGCGGGCGCAGGGATGGCGGAGCTAGGGCACGGGTTTCCGTTGGTGGGGGCGTCGGTGGCCTGCGGACTGTTCGCGGCGGGGCTGTCCCACATGGCCCGGTACCATATCGAAAGCCCGGTGTGGGCCGTTAGCGCGGTGGCCCGGCTGCTGGCGAAGTCCGTGCACAGGACCGCGTTCCTGGGAGTCTTCCTGGCCCTCTACGGCCTGCTGGTCCGGCCCCTGGTCTACGACGTGATGTGGTTCGCCCCGATATACGAATGGCTGGCGGTGGTGCTCTTTGCCGCCGTGGCGATAAACCGGATGAGACGCCACGCTCGGCAGCAGGTGCTCCCGGAGGGGGGACCTCCCGCCGAGTGGCCGCACTGGTCCCGACACGTGCAGACCGTAGAGGAGAGGCGAGACCCGCGCCTCGGGGGGTTGGTGGACCTGCAGTCTCACTACATAGAGACCGGGAGGTGGGTCTATCTCTGGCGGTATATGCTGGGGCTTCTCCTCCGGAACCGGACGCCCCTAGAAGCCGTCCCGGAGGTCTTCGAGCCGATGAGGCGCGGCTTCGATGCGTCCGCCAAGTGGGACCCATGGCCCCGAAAGCGGGCACGGGCAGAGCAGAGACGGACCCAGGCCCTGGCCGAGGCCATGGAACGCATGGACGCCGCCCTCGGGCGGAACCCGGAGCCCCTCCCGGAAATGGACGAGGCAAGGGTGCGTGCGGTCGGCCGGCCCTTCGTCGAGGACAGGTCAAGGCCGGAGGTCACGGCGGTGACACTGGCTGCGGCTTACTGGCAGCGGGGCGCCCCCCTGGACTTGGCGGCGAGCCTCTGGTTTCCGCTCCTCACGATGTCAGATGAGGCCCGAAGGGGGCCGCGCTCCCTGGTCGGGTCCGGGGAAGACGAAGAGCGTCGGCAGAAGGAGCGGCGATCCCGGATAGTGGAGGCAGCCGTGTCTCACCTCTTCGGAGATGGAAAGGCCAAGGACCTGCCCCTGGCCGTTCTGGCCGCCCCGGCGCCGGTCTATGACCGTTCCAGGCGCTATTTCGCCTCGAACATTCGGCAAGGCGAGGCAATAGAAGTGATTTCGGAAGAGGGCAAGTGGTGGAGGGTGAGGTCGGGCGACGAGCAACGTAGCAGCATGACTCCGGCGGGAGTAGCGCGTCGGCGCATACTGCCGGGAGACTAGGGCCGGAGAGACGGAATGGACAAGAGCAAGAGTCAAATTCAGGTGGAAGAGGCGGGGCCGGTCTGCGACGGGATAATAGACCGGGTGTCGGAAGTATTCGTCGGGAACAGGCTCCTGCTGCGGAAGCTGTTGGCCGCGGCCCTTGCCAACGGCCACGTCCTGTTCGAGGACTACCCGGGGCTGGGGAAAACCCTCCTCGCAAAGGTGTTCACCAGGGCCATCGGGAGCGGGACGACAAGGGTGCAATTCACCCCCGACCTGCTGCCTGCGGACATCCTGGGGGCGAAGGTATGGCGTCAGAACACGGGAGAGTTTGAGCTGATCCGGGGGCCTCTGTTCACCAATGTGCTGCTGGCCGACGAGATCAACCGGGCGCCGCCCAAGACCCAGGCCGCGCTGCTGGAAGCGATGGAAGAGAGGCAGGTCACCATCGACGGGGATACGCTGCCCCTGCAGGCGCCCTTCCTGGTAATCGCCACCCAGAACCCCATCGAGCAGGAAGGGACCTACCCCCTGCCCGAGGCCCAGCTGGATAGGTTCCTGTTCCGGCTCGGGACGGGGTACCCGACCAACCAGGAGCAGGAGAGCAGCATCCTACAAAGGCGCATTCAGTGGCAGAAAGACGACCCGACCGAGGACCTGGAACCCGTGCTGGACGCCGAGAGCTTCGTGGCGTTGCAGCGAAGCGTGGAAACCAACGTGTACGTAGACCAGGTGATGATCGACTACATCACGCAGATCGTGCGGCTCACGCGGGAGCATCCCCACGTGTCCCTGGGCGTCAGCCCGCGGGGGAGCCTGGCCCTGCTGAAGGTGTCCCGCAGCATGGCATTGATACACGGGCGCGACTTCGTGATCCCGGATGACGTGAAGATGGTGGCGCCGGATGCGCTGGGGCACCGCATCATCCTGAATATCGAGGCGACGCTGCAGGGGCTGAGACCGGAGTCGGTGGTCGATGAGGCGCTGGCACGGGTCCCAGTCCCGACCGAACTGGGCCGCAGGGACGGCGCGTAATGCTCTCCGTCCTGCCGGCGCGCTGGCTGGCGCTATCCTTCCTGCTGCTTGCGCTGGCCCTGGCATTCGGGAACCCGATCCTCCTGGCGGGGGCCGTGTTCATTCTTATGACAGTGCTGCTGGGAGTCCTATTCATCCCCCCGAACGGAATAGAAGTGGAGCGGGAGATGCCCCGGGTGGTGTGTTGGGCGGGGGACAGGTTACAGGTGCGGCGCAGGGTGTGGGTGAGGTCGGGGGTTGGGACGCTGTACGTTCACGATGATCTGCCGGCGGAAATGGAGGTGGTCCAGGGCAGCAACTTCCGGGCGGTGTGGAAGTGGCCCGGGCCCAGGAGCTTCGATCTTTCGTACGAGTTCCTGTGCCCGAAGAGGGGGCTCTTCACACTGGGGGAGACCCTCTGGGATGCGGAAAGCCCCCTGGGGCTCCAGCGCCGGAACCGGGGCAAAGCATGCCCGGCGCAGGACTTTTCCGTGGCGCCGCGGATACAAGCGGTGGGCCGGGTGAAGGAGGTCCGCGCCCGGGCCTACACCCGGCATCTCCGTACGGACGCCGCCACGTTGGGGTCGTCCACCACCGACTTCAAGGACCTGCGCCCCTACTCCCCCGGAGACCCGATGCGGATAGTCAACTGGAAGGCCAGCGCGAAGAACTCCTACGGCGCAAACCCCCTCTTGGTGAACGAATACGAGGCGGAGGGTCGGAAGGCCATCTGGATCTTTCTGGACGGCGCTGAGTACATGGAAGTGGGCACGACCCTGTCATCGTTGATAGACCATGCAGTGGAGGCGGCAGGCAGCATAGCCCAGTACTACCTGTCCCAGGGGTACACCCTGGGTGCGTACATATACAACACCCCCAACGACATCCTGACGCCGGACCTGGGGCGGAAGCAGTTTAAGCGTCTGACTGACCTGCTGACGACCCTACAGCCTGGACCCGCGAGGCAGGACCTGTCGGAGGCGGTGGAGTGGTGCAAGAGCTTCCTGTACCGCCTTCAGCCGGAGGTGTATGCGATTACGCGGCTGGACGTTCACTACCCGCGCGGCGGGACCGAGGACCCGTCCATCGAGGGGTTCATTGCGGGGATAAGGCGGCTGGTGGCGTTGAGGCCCCGGGCCCGCAGCTTGAACCCGGTGAGGGTGGTGCACATGGAGGCGTCGGGGGTCGGGCGGGGGGGTGCCGCCGTGGAGAAACGGACGCAGGGCCTGATGCGGTGGGAAGCCCGACAGATGTACAAGCCAATCCGGGACGTCGGGGCCTCGGTGGTGCCCTGGGACCCGACGAAGCAGGACTTCACCACGACGCTTCTGAAGAATATCTACTTCGGCGGGTGAACCGATGGCGCGATTCTGGATAGTGGAGACGGCGCTGCTGGCCTACCTGTTCGGGATGGGGGGATGGGTGATGTGGCAGACGGGAGGCGCAGCCGTGGACGTGGAGAAGGGTTGGGAGTGGCTCCTGGAAATCCGGGAGTGGAAAGACTGGGGAACCATGGTGTTCTCCCTGGTCCTGGCCGCGATTCTCGTATTGCCGATAGGTTTGTACTGGGCTCTTCAGGCCAGGAAGAAGCACCGGGTGTCGTTCTGGCTGGTGAGCATCCTGGCCCTGGCCCCACAGATGCCGGCGGCCCTTTCGTACAACCGGGTGGACTGGTTGTCGTTCTGGAAATACCCGATGTTCACGACTGACATCCCCCAGCCCGTGGTGGCGCTGCTGCTACTGGTATCGCTGCTGCTTCTTGCGGCGCTGCACAGGGCGGGAGACCTGCGAAGGTTGACGGGAAAGCTGGCAGAGCTTCGGCTGGAGAGCAGCGAACGGGGCCTGCTGGTAAGGAACGAGTCCTTAGTATTGGGCGCGGTGACCGGGGGGAGCCTGCTGATCACCGGGGCACTACTGGCGGTGGGGATGGGGGTGTCGCAGCTGGGGGGGCCTTTGGGGAAGTCGCCGTGGCCGGTACTGAGCATAGGAGTAGCGGCAATGGCGCTTCTGTCTATGGTGGTGGCGCTATGGCTGCGTCGGGTGGAGGGGTGACGGGAGGGGGATTTGTGCCCAAGACGCATCTGAGGCCAGTTGAAGGTAGAAGGACATCCCC
>JAAXHX010000422.1 GCA_012270635.1 Dehalococcoidia bacterium
TGTCTGAGCAAGGCCGGGCTATCGGGCGCCGACATTGCCGCCGTGTCGACGACGGGGCAACGGGGAGGCATGGCGCTGCTGGACAGGAATGGGAAGGAGCTGTATGCGGGCCCCAACAGGGACGTGCGCGCCTTCTTCGAGGGAATGGCTATTGACGAGGGTCTCGGAGAGCAGGTGTATAAACTGACTGGCCACATGCCGTCCTTCCTCTTCGCACCGGCGCGCCTGGCCTGGTTCCGGGCCAACGCTCCCGAGACGGCAGGCAAGATAGCTCATCTCCTCCCCCTCGGGGACTGGCTGGGGTTACGGCTCTCGGGAGAAATCCGGGGTGAGCGTTCGGCGGTTACGGAATTGGGACTGCTGCCCGTGTCGGATTCCGAACCAAGGGATGCCGTCTCTACGTTGCTCGGCATCGACTCCAGCCTCATGCCCCACGCCTCTTTCGCCGGAGAGCAGACGGGAGAGGTCAACGCTGCTACCGCCGCCGAAACCGGGCTGTCGACGGGCGCTCCCGTAATAGCCGGAGGGCCGGACACCCAATGCGGTCTCCTGGGGATGG
The DNA here is from genome assembly GCA_012270635.1 of Dehalococcoidia bacterium. Next base: position 560 of record JAAXHX010000422.1, read on the forward strand.
GAGTCACGGAAGCAGGAGAGCTGGGCATACTGGTCGGGTGGAGCGGGCCTCTGCAGATGGTGACTTCTTCGCCCTGCATAGACCTCGAGGGCCGGACGTGGACCGGCAGGCATATATTGGAAGACCGTTGGGTGCTGGAAAGCACGACCACCGAAGCAGGCCGCTCCCTGGACTGGGCATGCGAGACCCTTGGGTTCCCCAAGCATGGCATGGCCTTCAACCCTCGGGAGCCGGCGTCTTCCGAGACGTACACTCCTTTCGCATTTATGGGGCCCCGAATCATGGACGCCAAGCGGCTGGGGATCCAGATGGGCGGGATGCTCTTCCCCACACCCGTCGGGCACACGGATATTTCGCGCCGGGGGTTGGCCAATGCAGCCCTCAAGAACCTGGCCTTTGCCATCCGCGGCAATGCCATCCAGTTGGAGGAGATTTCAGGGCGGAGGCCCGTGGACATCGCCCTGGGGGGAGGGGTCACCGGGATAGGTGGGTTCCCCCAGCTAGTCGCCGACACCCTGGCGCGAGAAATTACAGTGCCCTGGGAGAGGGACGCGACGCTCCTGGGGTCCGCGGTCTGCGCGGCGGTTGGCTCGGGGGCGTACAATAGTCTGCCGGAAGCAGCCCGGGCCATGATGGACGAAGGTGAAACTCTGTCGCCGGACGGGGCCCGGGCGGAGGATCTGGAAGAAGAGTGCGAGGAATGGCTGGACCTTTACGAAAGATTGGCTGAGATCACGGGACGTATGTGATGAAGTGGGAGTCCGAGAGAACGGTCGTAGTGCAGGCGGCGCAGCTTCTGCTTCGCCGGGGGCTGGTTGCGGCGACCAGCGGGAATGTCAGCCTGCGACTGGAAGGGGACGCGGAGGAGGGACTAATCGCCATCACCCCCACCAGCATGGACTACGAGACCATGACTCCCGGGGACATCGTCGTCATTGACTATGACGTCGACGTTATCGAAGGGGACACCGTACCTTCCTCCGAGTCCCTTACCCACGTAGCCGTGTACAAGGCCCGGGCCGACATATCCGCCGTCATCCACACCCATTCGATATATGCCAGCGTCCTGGCCGTCGCAGGGGTCGCTCTGCCTCCGGTGCTGGACGAGCTGGTGGCCTACCTGGGCGGGCCGGTGGAAGTGGCGGAGTACGGCTTTCCCAGCACGGAGGACCTGGGGGGAAAGGCAACCGTCGCAATGGGCGAACGCAACGCCGTCTTCCTGCGCAATCACGGGGTCCTGGCTGCGGGACGAGACATGACCGATGCGCTCCGCTCCTGCGAGCTCGTCGAAAGGGCGGCCCAGATCTTCATCCAGGCCCGGGCGCTGGGCAACGTGGAGACCCTGCCGGATGAGATAATTGAGGCAGAGAAGAGCATCTTCAGGATGAGACAGGGAACGGGGGACTAAGGAGATCGTGCGGCGCGCCGGCCCAACAAGGACGACAGGATGGTAACGGTACCGGGGTTTCTCCTGCGCAGGCTGTACGTCAAGGGCAGCCTGGAAAACGTCGAAGCGGGGGTGAGGTTTCAGCTGAGGAACAGCCTGGGGTCGGGCTACGCCAAGGGCATGGTCCCCGTCGCCCTAGATGGCGTGGAATTCCCGATGGACGAGACGGTCTTCGCCATGGAGGGAACTGAAACTGCGTTCTCCACGGTCTCGGATGAGAACCGGTTCACGATAGCCTTAAACAAGGCTATAACGATAGTAGTGAAGGGTGCTCATCTGGACCCCGGGCCCCACAAGATAGCCTTGGGGTTCGTTGTTCCGGGCCTGGGCACCCTGCGGTTCGACGTCAAGGACAATATCGGCGAGTAGAGTCGCCGGCTACCGGTAGTCGTCTATGTCCGACCATCCCTGGTCGCTTATCGAGTAGTCGTAGGAGTAGGTGCGGTGAGGCTTCAGACGTATCAGAGCCATACCCAGGGGCCTCGGCTCCGCGGCGATCCGTTCGCCTTCCTCATCCCCAACGTACCTTGACATGATCCTTCGGCGCCTTTCGATTATCCCCTCGGTAATGATCTCCGCCGTGCAGTACATCACGACGCCCTTATGGGGCGGAGACTTATCGTCGACGCAGAAGCTGACCTCCGGGTCACGAGATATGTTGGCTACCTTGGCAACGCGAAGCTCGGTGGGAATCCAGATGTCTCCGTCTTCGTAGGCGTACCAGACGGGGACGAGCTGGGGCCCGCCCTGGCGCCGGTTGACTCCCAACACCCCCACATGCCTGCCGGCCAGGAAGTCCCGGACCGCTACATCCTTCATGATTGGCAGGGACATGGCTTTCCACCTTTCCAGCAAAGGGCAACCCGTCTCACCGGAACAGGTCTTTCTCCGGGTTCATGACAATGTCCGCGGCCCGGCCCGGGCCCAGGGCCACGCCGCTTCCCTTGATCACCGCCACGGGACATCTCTCCAGCTTGCCGGTGACCAGCTCCGCGGCGGAAGCCAGTTCGTCGGCTTCCGCGACCACCGTCACCTTGAGCTCGCGCCCATCGTCGTCCCTTTGGCCCACGTAGTCTCGGAGGGGTATGAGGCCCGAGACGCCGATGGCCAGATCTATGATCCCCTTGCGCCACGGCCTCCCGATGCTGTCCGAGATGATGACCGCCAAGCTGCTTCCCGTCTCTGCCTCCAGGGATGTCCTTATAGTGTCCGCCGAGGCATCAGAATCCTCAGGGAGCAGACATACTGCATCGTCAAGGCCAACGTTTGAGGCGTCGACTCCGGCGTTGGCGCATATCAGCCCGGCCCTGGTCTCCGCGATGAGAAGGCCCTGGTCCATCTTCACTATTCGGCTAGCCTCACGCAGGACGGCTTCCACGTGCCGAGGGTCCTTTCCGTTGCGCTCCCCGATCTCAACGGCCAGCGGAGAGGGCGCAATATCGCCCAGGGGCACGACACGGCCTTCCGCCTTGGATACGATCTTCTGCTTGACCACCACAACGTCACCGGAATCAAGGGAGACGCCCGCAGCCGTGGCGGCATGCAAAATCAGGCGGGCTACGTCGTCGCCGTCCCGGACCTCGGGGATGCCGGGCAAGCCGAGAATCTCGACCTTGTTACGCATGGAGCGCAGCCTGGGAGTCGGGCCTATAGGCCCACTATCTTCAGGGACGCGTGGGACTTATAGATGCGGTTGATATTCAGAATCAAAGTGGTGAAGTCCTCTACGTAGCGGGAGTTGGCCAGCCCACCCCCGTTGACGGCGTGGATGCCATCGACCTCCTCGGCGAGGTCCATAACCCGGGCCCGGGCTTCCTTGTCGTCGCCGCAGACGACGACCGAGCAGTCGATCCGCTCATTGGGGTCCATGAGGGTCTCGGCGCTCAAGTTCTGGAAGGCCGAGACCACGGTGGCGTCGGGGAGGACGGCCTGGGCCTGCTCTGCGGCGGAGCCTTCGTCCACGGGAATGGCGGTGATCTTGCCCTTGGCGAACAGTACGGGAACGACGGTATCCACGACCAGCTTGTTGCCTATCTCATCCTTCAGGGCAGCCAGGATGTCGGCTTGTCCCGAATATGGGACGGTAATGATCACAACGTCGCCTGCGGCAACGGCTGGGCCATTCTCCATGCCGGATGCCTTGCCCACGTTGGACCCGGCTTTTCCGGCCGGTACGGCGGCGAGCATCTCGGTGAGCTTGTCGCCGGCCGCCGACGCCCGTTCGGCGGAACGAGACCCGATAACTACGTCGTGGCCGGCCAGAAGGAATCTAAACGCCAGGCCCAGCCCCTCCGGGCCGGTCCCGCCGATGAATGAAAGCATACAGTTCGCCTCCAGGATGGTTTGGTGGGTCGGCGCCCATTATACGGGCGACCACCGACCCCGCGCTAGGCTGGCTTTCCTCTCATTCAAGCCACCGGAGGACCCGCTCGATTTCCCGGCCCGTCAAGCCCTTGGTCCGAGCGAAGCGGGGCATGTTCCACCAGTACCCCATGATAGTGTCGGACCAGTTGGGCCTCTGGGACGCGGGCCAGGCGTCGGGGTGGGGAAGCCCGAGACCGTGAAGAAGCTCGTGGAGAAAGGCGGCGGTCTGTCCGTTCCGGCTTCGTGCGTTGTCGGGCCATGACTCGTCGAGCAGGGCGGAGGCGGCATTGGGCTGGGGATAGGAGCAGAGGGCCTCCAGGCAGATGTCCCCAACCATTGCGAGGCCGGGCCCCGACTCCGAATACGCGATGCCTCCGGCATACCCTCCCATTCCGCGAACGAACCCCAGGTAGACGTACTCGGCGGACATGGGCATGCCCCTCCCCTCGATCTCCCTCCTCAGCTCCGATATGCCCCGGTCCCGCCATTCCGACAGTGGGGTCTGGGAGTCCAGTCGTTCCAGGGCGCTCCAGTTGAGGTCGACGCCGAGGACTTCATCCAGCCACACCCTCCCGGCGAACACGGCCTCTTCGAGCCGCTCCTCCGGCATTCTCACGGGCCAAGACAGGAAATACGTATCGTCTCCTACGGGCGCCGTCACCCCGACGGGCTCCGCGTCCAGGCCCTTGGGGTAGACCAGCAGGGCCACTATGTTGCGGTTGACGGCAGGGAGGGGAGATGGGGGTGTGGGGGCCCGGCGGAGCCTGCGGCGCATTCTGTCCAATAAGCCCAGGGATATGCCTCGCTGTCGGAAGTGTGATAAAATTATAACCCCCAGCCGAAACACTACCTGTGAGGGTGGCAAAGCGCCCTTTTGAGCAATCAGAGGACATTTTCGAGGGAATCTCGGGGTAGGAGGGTAAGATGCCGGCTATAACGATTCGAGGACTTATTGGCAGCGGCGCGTACATAGTCGCGCCCGAAGTCGCACGGGTGATGAACGTGCGCTATGTGGACCGTCAGATCCTAAGCGAGGTGGCCCGTCACCTGGACACGACGGTTGAAGAGGTGGTGGATATAGACCAGGTGCCGTGGGGCCTGAGGGGACGGATTGCGAAGGAGTTGGGCCGGGCGTTCGAGCAGATTTCCGCCGGGCCCGTGGCCCCCTTCGATCTCGGGCCCCACTACGTGCCCACCGGCGACGTGTTGACCGAAGAGAAGTACGCCAACGCATTGGAATCGGTCATCCATGACATGGCTGAGACCGAAAGCGTGGTCCTGGTCAGCCGGGGCGCTCAGTTGGTGCTGAAGGACCACCCGGGCTCCCTGCATATCTTCCTCCACGCACCCCTGGAGGTGCGCATACCCCGGGTCATGGACTATTTCCACATCTCCCGGGAGGAGGCCGAAGCCAAGGTCACCGAGATGGACAAGGCCCACAGGGCCTACATCAGGAAGTACTTCAAGGCCGAAGTGGAGGACATGGAGCACTACGACCTGGTGATCAACACCAGGAAGATCAGCCTTCGGGAAGCGATCAACATCATAGTGTCCCTTGTGCAGCAGGAGCAGGAGGCACAGGTAGCGGGGACCTGACCCAGTAAGGTCTCAAGCTAACGCCGTCAGCAAGTCATAACGCCCCGATTCGGAACTTGGATCGGGGCGTTGTTTGTCAAGGTGGATTTAGGCCGGCCGGAATATCTTGATGAACTCGCTTTCGGGGCCCGAGAGCTCATTTCCTCTTTCTATTCGATGTGGGCTATACCCTCGATCTCGACGAGCCACTCGGGCTTGGCCAGGGCTGAGACCACTATGGTCGAGTTGGCCGGAGGGCTGTCGCCGTAAGCTTCTTCGCGGGCGGCGCTGACCGCCGGGTACTGGGACAGGTCGGTAATGTAGGTGATGGTCTTGACCATGTCGGCCAGGCTGCCTCCGTGGGCACGGCACAGGTCGTCCAGGTTCTTGTAGACCTGCTTCAGCTGGGCGGCGGCATCTTCGCCCACGGTGTTCATCTGCTTGTCCAGGGCCACTTGCCCCGAGATATGGACCGTGTTTCCGACCTTCACCGTAGCGCTGAGCCCCTTGAGATGGTATACGTTCTCCGGGTTAACCCGCTCGATAGCCATGCGACTCCTCCCTTCGCGGTTCCGCTTGAATAGACCCTATTATACAGAGGGGGCAGACCCAGCCCCGTGTTCGAAAGAATCGATTACCTGCCGAGCGAGGCCGTAGTCCCGCGCCCCACCCGGATATATGGGCGCTATCAGGTAGAAGTTGTATACGCCCAACCGGAGGAAGCGACGCATGGTCTCCTCCGCGGCGTCCGCTCCCGATCTTCCGCGCTCGATTTGGAGGCGCAAGGGCTCGGGGACCGGGGCGAATGCGATGCCTCCCCTGGCCAACACCTGGACACCGAAGAACATGGGCACTGCCAAACCCGGATTAGCCAGAAACCTCTCCACCGCCTCGATATCGAAGGTAGGCTGCACGAGGAAGAAGTCGGCGCCCGCGTCGACCTTTAGACGGCAGAGGTCGGCCTCTTTCTCCACACCGTTGGCGAGGTCCGCCACCGCGCCCACACAGAAATCTCCACCGAGACCCTTCAACTCGGCGATAAGTTCCGTCGGCTTGAAGCGGTCCGTGCCCGCCGCGTCAGCAACTCCCCTGTTGGCGTCTCCCTGCAGGACCACCACGTTCTCCAGGCCCAAGCGCCTAGCGTTGTTGAGCCGGTCCCGCACTTCCGATTTGCTTGCGTCCCTGGCAGCCAGGTTGAACACGACCTCAGTCCCAACGTTGTCGCGGATGAGATGAGCGGCGGTAATGGCGTCGGGGCGGGTGGGGTGGGGG
>JAAXHX010000423.1 GCA_012270635.1 Dehalococcoidia bacterium
GCTACGATGACGGCGTTGACCGTCACTGGCAAGGAGCCCCAGCTTAAAGGGCACATAGGCTATGCGCTGAACCTGGGGTGGACCAAGGAAGAGCTGGGCGAACTGTTCATGCACCTGGTGTTCTACGCCGGCTTGCCCTCGACACTGAACGCGCTGTCGGTGGCGAGGGTCGTCTTCGAGGAGCGGGGGATTATGGACGACGGGCCGGGGGAATCGGAGGTGGGGGAGTCGACGGCGGAGCGCATTTCCAGGGGCAAGGAGACACTGGAGGAGCTGACTCTCGGGTTCGTGGAGACGGCGTCGGGGTCGGAGTACAGCCTGGTGGCGGGGATGGAGGACTGGGTGACGGCGAGCCTGTTCGGGGATGTATGGGGCCGGCCGGGGCTGGAGAAGAAGGTGCGGAGCCTGGCAACGATGTCGGCGCTTTGCGTACTCGGGCGTCTGCCGCAGCTGAGGGGACACGTGGACTGGGCCTTGAACCTGGGCTGGAGTCGGGAGGAGATAGGGGAGCTGTTCCTGCACCTGGTCTTCTACTGTGGACTGCCCGCCTGCCTCAATGCGCTGGGGGTGGCCAAAGATGTGTTCGACGAGCGGGATGCCGCAGGTCGATGAGATAGATAACCGAGGTAGGAGGAAGAGATGAGTTTCTTGACCCGAAGGCCGAGTGTCGTGGCCCGGCATGGCATGGTCGCCACAAGTGAGACGCAGGCGGCAGTGGCAGGACTNNCGTGCTGCAAGAAGGAGGTAACGCCGTAGATGCGGCGGTCGCGACGTCGGCGGCGCTGTGCGTGACGGAGCCGATGTCCACGGGGCTGGGCGGGGACATGTTTGCGCTGACGTGGTCGGCCAAGGACCGGAAAGTCACGGCGCTGAACGGGAGCGGGAGGTCGGGGGGGAGGGCGTCGCTGGAGGAGCTGGTGAGGGAAGGGCACAGGGAGATGCCCCAGCTGAGCGCTCACTCGGTGACGGTCCCGGGGATCGTGGACGGATGGCATACCCTGCTGAAGAGGCACGGGAGCATGCCCTTGTCGAAGTTGTTGAAACCGGCCATCGACTACGCGACCGGGGGATTCGTAGTACAGAAGGTCCTGGGCAAGTCCTGGGACTACAACGCTGCGAAGCTGGCGCAGCACCCGTCGGGCGGAGAGCTGCTTCTGAACGGTCGGGCGCCGAGGCCCGGGGAAGTGATGAGGCTTCCCGAAATGGCGGAAGTCCTCAAGTCCATCGCCAGGCGGGGGCCGAAGGCCTTCTACAAAGGGAAGCTGGCGGAGAGGATTGCCGAGTACGTGCAGAAGATGGGTGGATGGCTGGAAAAAGAGGACCTGGAGAATCACCAATCGACGTGGGACGAGCCGATATCGACGGAGTACAGAGGGGTGCGGGTCTGGGAGTGTCCGCCCAACGGGCACGGCATCGCCGCCCTGATGGCGATGAACATAGCCGAGGGTTTCGACATTCGGGGGATGGGGTTCCAGTCGGTGGACACGTACCACCACCTGATCGAGTCGATGAGGCTGGCGTACGCGGACGCGCTGCAATACGTGGCCGACCCGGCGAAGGTCGACGTGCCGATGCGAGTGTTGCTGGACAAGGGATACGCGGCCGAGCGTCGGGGACAGATTACGTGCAACGGCGTTGTCCGACATCCGCGCCCCGGTAACGTGTATGCGACGGCCAATACGGCCTACCTGACGGTGGTGGACGGGGAGGGGAATGCCTGCTCATTCATAAACAGCCTGTACGAAAGTTTCGGCACGGGGCTGGTGGTGCCGGGGACGGGGATCGCTCTGCACAACCGGGGGGCGCTGTTCTCGCTGGACCCGGAGCACCCGAATGCGCTGGCCCCGGGCAAGCGGCCCTATCACACGATAATCCCGGCAATGGCCACCCGAGGCGACCAGATGTGGCTCTCCTTCGGGGTGATGGGCGGGTTTCAGCAGCCGCAGGGGCAGCTGCAGGTGATGGCTAATATGGTCGACTTCGACCTCGGTCCCCAGGAGGCGCTGGATGCCCTGAGGTTTAGTGCACTGATCGGGAACGGGGTGGCGCTGGAGGCGGAGGTGGAGGGCGGGACCCGGGAAGAGCTGATCAGAAGGGGGCACCACGTGGTGACGTTCGGGGACGAGAACCGCAGCCTGTTCGGGGGCGGACAGGTCATCGAGCGGGATGGGGATACGGGGGTCCTGCGGGGCGGGTCCGAGCCTCGGAAGGATGGGTGCGCTATCGGGTGGTAGGGAGTGAGGGCTCCCCCACTCATGCTTAGACGGGCCCAGCACGAACGGCACCTGGATTCCCGATCGGGGTCGGGAATGACGAGAGTGGAGGGATGGATTCCGGCTCGGTGGTCGGGAGGACGGAGGGAACCAGCTTAGCCTGGCTCTCTCATTTCGAGAGGCTTAGTATGCGCGGCCCTGTCCCCCCCCGCCCCCGCTCATACTTCGACGGGCTCAGCACGAGCGGCCCCACCCTGCCCCTGCTTTGGTGGGGTTGGGGCGGGCGGGGGAGGTGGGGCGGATGTATAATGGCCTGAGCCGGGAAGGCCATACTAGAAAGGGGACTTGCAATCTTGGAAGTCTTTCTCGCCACCCCGAGAGGGTTTTGTGCAGGGGTCGTTCGCGCCATAGACATCGTGGAACTGGCGTTGGAGAGGTACGGGCCTCCCGTATACGTCAAGCACGAAATAGTCCATAACCCGTACGTGGTGGAATCGCTGGAGGCGAAGGGCGCTATAACGGTGGAGGACGTGGACGAGGTGCCAGAAGATGCTGTGGTCGTATTCTCGGCGCACGGGTCTCCGCCCGAGGACTTCGAGAGGGCACGGGAGCGGGGCCACAAGGTCATCGATGCGACGTGCCCCCTCGTCACCAAAGTGCACAACGAGGCCCGGAAGTACGCCAAGGAGGGCCGCAAGGTGGTGCTCATCGGCCATCCGGGCCATCAGGAGGTAATCGGGACGATGGGCCAGGCCCCGATGGAGCTCATCGACGAGAGGGAGGAGATAAACCTGCCTGAATGGGAATCGGAAAGCCCTCTGGTCGTGCTGACGCAGACTACGCTTTCAGTCCTGGACACCTCCAAGGCGGTGGACGAAGTGCGCTCCCACTTTCCCAACTCGCTGGTGCGGAACGACATCTGCTACGCGACTACGAACCGACAGGCGGCGGTGCAGAAACTGGCGGCGACCTCCGACCTCGTGCTGGTGATCGGGGCGCAGCAGAGCTCCAACTGCAACCGACTGAGGGACGTGGCGGAAGCGCTGGGTGTGCCGTCCTACCTGATCAGCGGGGCCCAGGACCTGGACGGGCTCCAGATAGGGGACGTGAAGCGGGTGGGGATAATATCCGGAGCGTCGACGCCGGAACTGCTGGTGGAACAGGTGGTGCAAGCCCTTAACCCGGACAAGGTGACCACGCTGGAAGGGGCGGAGGAAGACATAACGTTCATCCTGCCCCGGGAGTTTCGGGACGGAGAAGAAAGACGCCCGGCGAAGACGTCCCGGCAATGAGGGCCGGTCTCGTCGGGGCCCCGGGCTGCCGTTAATCTGAAGCATGGGCCTGTTCAAAGTAATCGTAAGCCTCGCGCTCGGGATTTTGATTTTCCTGGGGGTGCTGAGTTATCTGACCACCGATGCCCTGCGCTCCCA
>JAAXHX010000424.1 GCA_012270635.1 Dehalococcoidia bacterium
CGGGGGAGGTGAGGTGGGGGTGTCAGCCGGAGCGCTAGTAGCGGTGGGGTCGGGGGTGTCAGCCGGAGCGGTAGTAGGGGTGGGGTCTGGGGCGTCAGCTGGAATGCTAGTAGCGGCGGGGTCCGGCGCGCGTATGGTAATCGGGCGTTCGACGGTGGGCTCGGCAGAGCCGCAGGCAAGGATAAGAAGAAGGAGAGCGGCCAGGGCCGGGACTATTGCCAGGTACGGGATTCGAGGCAGGCGGTTCGGCATTTCGGAGCCTCCGATTCAGCTATAGGGTTGCAAAGTACATGGACGGCGCCGGTTGCACAAGCCCCGACTTCGGAGGAAGCTCCAGCCTGCCCGACTCCTCATCGCCAACGCCCGCCAGGGGTATGCCGACGGCGAGGGCCAGGGCCACGGCCAGGGGCGCTGCCCACCAGCGCAGCGGTGAGGGATCGCGGCCCAAGGCGTAGGTCAGAACGCCCGTGATCAGGCAAACGATGACGACCAGCGGAAGGGCGAAGGGGATCAGGTTGTCCAGCTGGACGGCGAAGGCCGACAGCATCATCGAACCAACGGTCACAGATGCGACGCCCCAGATGATCCCGAACTTCTTGCTGCGCCCCTCCGTGTTGACGAGCATTCGCCAGATGAGCCCCGCGATTAGACCTATGAGGATGGAGACGAGGGCTACGGAGGCGGAGTTGAGGCGGGCGTCGTCGGGGGAGTGGAGGGGTAGAGAGACCAGGGCGGCGACGATGGCCGATACGGCCCCTGCGGTAATCCCTGCGTTCATGGCGTGAGGATTATATAGGATACGGGAAGCCCGCCCGTCGACCTAAGACACCAGACGCTCTGGTATAATCGCATCTCTCGTAGACTGGTTGTTGCCGTGGACTTTGACACCTACGAACTCGATCCCTCCATATATGACGAGATGTTCCTGCCGGACGGCACGCCGAGGGAGCACTGCCGGCATATCTACGAGGCCCTGACCCAATTCTCCGCCGAGGAGCTGCGCAGCATCCAGGACCGCGTCATGCGCTCTTTCTCCACGGAGGGCATCACCTTCATCGTCTACGGGGACGAGGAGGCGGACGAGCGGATCATCCCCATCGACTGCCTGCCCCGGGCCATGTCCAGCGCGGACTGGAGCGTCCTCGAAGAGGGGCTGACCCAGAGGCTCAAGGCCCTCAACGCATTCCTGGAGGACGTCTACGGCGAAGCCCGCATCATCCGGGACGGGGTTATCCCCGCCGATGTGGTGATGGGCTGCCCCCAGTACCGGACCGAGATGAAGGGCTTTTCCGCGCCCTACGGCACGTGGGTCGGGATCTGCGGCACCGACCTGGTCAGGACCAACGACGGGTGGCGGGTGCTGGAAGACAACCTCCGGGTGCCTTCCGGCGTGTCTTACATGCTGGCGAACCGCAAGGCGGCCAAGGCCAGCCTCAGGCGCCTGTACCGGACGTCTCGGGTGAAGGAGGTGGAGCGCTACGGGCGTGCGCTGAGGGATACACTGTTGGAACTTGCCCCCGGCGGACGCCCAGACCCGACGATCGTCTTGCTGACGCCGGGGGTGTACAACTCGGCCTTCTA
>JAAXHX010000425.1 GCA_012270635.1 Dehalococcoidia bacterium
AACCTGAAAGTCCTGGACCTGCGCTACAACGACTTGAGCGGGACGACGATTCCCCCCGAACTGGGCAACCTCATCAACCTGACATGGCTGGACCTGGGCGATGGCGGCTTGAGTGGGACGATTCCACCCGAGCTGGACAACCTCAGCAACCTGGAGTGGCTGCAACTGGCCCGCAACGACTTGAGCGGGCCGATCCCCCCCGAACTGGGCAACCTCACCAATCTGGAATATCTGTACCTGAGCGAGAACGACTTGAGTGGGCCAATCCCCCCCGACCTGGGCGACCTCACCAACCTGGAAGCCCTGAACCTGGGCTCCAATGACTTGAGTGGGACGATCCCCCCCGACCTGGGCGACCTCACCAACCTGTGGGGGCTGTACCTGGACGACAACGACTTGAGTGGGCCGATCCCTCCCGAACTGGGCAACCTCACCAGCCTGATATGGCTGGATCTGAGTGGGAACGACCTGTGCATTCCGGCCGCTCATCAGGATGAGGACTTTTTCCGCGACCTGGACTTTCCGATCTGTGACGACGCCGAACTGACCCTGACCATCGCGGTTTCCCCGGCGACGACCGTGGCGTACACCGAAGAGGTCACCCTGACGGCCCAGGTGCCCGAGTCGTGGCAAGTGGACGCCTACCGCTGGGCGCACGTGGGGGGGTCTCCCAATTTGGGCAACTCGGCATCGCTGACCCTGGGGGGTGAGAGGTGGCCACATGGTCCGGGGGTGCGGACTTTCCGGGTAACCGTCACGTTGATCGATGGGAGGGAGACCGCAGCGGAGCAGACGATTACGTTCACGGAGCCATCGGAGCCACCGGAGCCGCCAGAGCCAGAAGTCACGATTACGGTTTTCCCGTCTACGACCGTGGCGCACACCGAAGAAGTCACCCTGACGGCCCATGTGCCTGACCCGTCGCAAGTGGACACTTACCGCTGGTCGCACGTGGGGGGGTCTCCCAATTTGGGCAACTCGGCATCGCTGACCTTGGGGGGTTCAAGGTGGCCGTATAGTCCGGGGACGCGGACCTTCCGGGTGACCGTCGAGTTCATTGATGAGACGCAGGCCACAGCGGAGCAGGCGATTACGTTTACGGAGCCGTCGCTCCCGCCGCTCCCGCCGCCCTTGCCAGAGGTCATGATTACGGTCTCCCCGGATACGACCGTGTCGTACACCGAAGAGG
>JAAXHX010000426.1 GCA_012270635.1 Dehalococcoidia bacterium
CTTCGACTTCGAGCTCCAGGCCGCAGCGACGGATGACGGCATCAACTTTTCACTGGGGCCCAACCTGTCGTTCCCGCTGGAGGAGTTGTTCAGCTTCCTGACCCCCAGGAACGTGAATAAGGTGCTGACCCAGGCGACTTTGCAGGCCCCCCTGTTTCAGACACGGTGGCGTTGGAACGCCACCCGGGCCCTGGCGATTCTCCGGTTCTCGGGGGGGAAGAAAGTGCCTTCTCCCCTGGTGCGGATGAGGTCGGACGACCTGCTGGCCTCGGTGTTTCCGGCGCAGGTGCAGTGCCAGGACAACGCCCCGATGACCGACATTGAGATACCGGACCACCCCCTGGTTTTCGAGACGATGAGGGATTGCCTGACGGAGGCGATGGACCTGGAAGGGTTGACCCGGCTGCTCGGGGATATAGAAGGTGGCAGGGTGGAGGTGTTCGCCCGGGACACGCCCCAACCCTCGGTGTTCTCCCACCAGATATTGAACGCGATGCCCTACGCATTCCTTGACGACGCCCCGCTGGAGGAACGGAGATCGAGGGCGGTGTCGCTGAGGCGGGCATTGCCGGAGGACTCCCGAGACCTGGCCTCCCTGGACCCCGAGGCCATATCGGCGGCAGCCGAGGACGCCTGGCCCCCGGCCCGGGACGCCGACGAAATTCATGACCTGCTACTGAGCGTCGGGCCGTTGTCGGAAAGGGAGATCGGGGCGCGTTATGGCAGTGTCGAAGGCGACCTGGTCCTGGGATGGTTGGAAGGGCTGGTGGAGTCGGGGCGGGTGACGACGTTTCGCAGAGGGGACGGGGTACGGGCCTGGGTGGCGGCGGAGTCGGTGGGGGAGGTGATGGCCGCGTACCCGGATGCAGAGCTGCACCCCAGCCCGCCGGAACGTTTCCTGCACGACCCGGACTCCGATCCGGAAGAGGCCGCGACCCGGCTGGTGAGGGGCAGGACGGAGGTCTCGGGGCCGCAGACGGGGTCGGAAATTTCGGAGGCGTTGGCGTTGCCGGAGGGGGTCGTGAAGTCGGCCCTGGCACGGCTGGAGGGCGATGGGCAGGTGTTGAGGGGCCGGTTCCGGCCGGGGGCCATTGAAGAAGAGTACTGCGACAGGCGGATCCTGGCCCGGATAAGCCGAGCGACGATATCGAGGCTGAGACGGGAGATCGAACCCGTTTCGGAGTCGGTATTCATGCGGTTCCTGCTGCGCTGGCAGCACGTGGAACCCGACAGGATGTTGAGCGGGGAGTCGGGGCTGGTGGAGGCCATCGAGCAACTGCAGGGGTTCGAGGCGGCGGCCGGGGCGTGGGAACCCCATCTGCTGAAGGCCCGGGTGGCTGGGTACGAGCCCTCGATGCTGGACGACCTGTGCTTCGGGGGGGAGGTGGTGTGGGGCCGGATGACCCAGCGCCGACACGGGCCCGACCAGCCGGTCTCCAAGGTCGGGTTGACGAGAAACGGGCCTGTGACACTGGGTCTACGCGAGAACCTGGACTGGCTACTGGACCTACCCCCGGGGGATGACTCGGGGCTGGGAGGAGCGGCGCGGGACATACTTCACGTCCTGGAAAAGCGGGGCGCATCGTTCCAAGGGGATATTGCGAAGCTGAGCCATCGGCTACCTTCAGAGGTGAAGGACGGTCTGTGGCAGCTGGTGGCGGCGGGCCGGGCCACGGCGGATGGGTTCACGCCCCTCAGGCAGGTGAACAACGGACCGCCCCCGGGCTTGCGCCGGAGAGGGAGCATGCGAAGAAGGGCCAGGAACCGGCCCTCGACCACCCGGTGGTCGCTGCTGCGCCCCGTGGGGGAGTGCGCTTCGGCGGGGACGGAGAGGGCGTTCCAGCTGCTGCGCCGCTACGGGGTGGTGTTCTACGAGATGCTGGCCCGGGAGCCGATGGCACCGCCCTGGCGAGAGCTGGTGAGAATCTACCGCCGGGCGGAGGCGCAGGGCAAGATCCGGGGAGGCAGGTTCGTATCGGGGCATGTGGGAGAGCAGTTTGCACTGCCGGAGGCCATCGAGATGCTGCGCTCGACGCGGAGGCAGGAGGGGTCGGGGCGATACGTACAGGTGTCGGCGTGCGATCCGTTGAACCTGGTCGGGATAATCAGCCCCGGGCCCCGGGCGCCTGCGGCTATGGGCAACCTGGTGGTCTACCAGAACGGCGTTGCGGTGGCGTCGGTGGAAGGAGGCCGGCTGAACGAGAGGTCGGCGCTGCCAAGGGGTGTGAAGCTGGAGACGCTGGGGGCGTCGGGGGGACAGCGTGTGCGGATGCGGGGAGTAGGCT
>JAAXHX010000427.1 GCA_012270635.1 Dehalococcoidia bacterium
CGGGGCGCATCGTTCCAAGGGGATATTGCGAAGCTGAGCCATCGGCTACCTTCAGAGGTGAAGGACGGTCTGTGGCAGCTGGTGGCGGCGGGCCGGGCCACGGCGGATGGGTTCACGCCCCTCAGGCAGGTGAACAACGGACCGCCCCCGGGCTTGCGCCGGAGAGGGAGCATGCGAAGAAGGGCCAGGAACCGGCCCTCGACCACCCGGTGGTCGCTGTTGAGTCCCGTGGGAGAGTGCGCTTCTGTGGAGACGGAGAGAGCGTTCCAGCTGCTGCGCCGCTACGGGGTGGTGTTCTACGAGATGCTGGCCCGGGAGCCGATGGCGCCGCCCTGGCGAGAGCTGGTGAGAATCTACCGGCAGGCGGAGGCGCAGGGGAAGATCCGGGGAGGAAGGTTCGTATCGGGGCATGTGGGAGAGCAGTTCGCTCTGCCGGAGGCCATCGAGATGCTTCGCTCGACGCGGAGGCAGGAGGGGTCGGGACGGTACGTACAGGTGTCGGCGTGCGACCCGCTGAACCTGGTGGGGATAATCAGCCCCGGGCCCCGGGCGCCGGCGGCGATGGGCAACCTGGTGGTCTACCAGAACGGCGTTGCGGTGGCGTCGGTGGAAGGAGGCCGGCTTAACGAGAGGTCGGCGCTGCCAAGGAGCGTGAAGCTGGAGACGCTGGGGGCGTCGGGGGGACCGCGTGTGCGGATGCGGGGAGTAGGCTAAATTTTGAAACGGCGTACCTTCGAAGCTCTGGAAGGCAGGTCGGGCAGAAATCGTATTGGTCAGGTTGTCGACGGCTTTATCACCCTCCTGATAGTTCTTAACCTTGCGGCGCTGGTCCTGGGGACCGTGGACCAGATCTCCGATAAAGCGCCCTATGGATTTCGCCTCTTCGAGGCCGTTTCCGTGATCATCTTCACCGTAGAGTACGCGGCGCGGGTGTGGTCTTGCACGTCAGACCCTCGATACTCGGGGCCGGTGAGGGGCAGGCTCCGGTTTATGAGGAGCCCACTGGCCGTCATGGACGCGGCGGCGATATTCCCCTTCTACGTCATAGCCATTGCGGGGATGGGGTCCTTGGACCTGCGGGGGCTGCGGGCATTGCGCCTAGTGGCCCGAGCGGCTCGGCTGTCGAGGCACTCCAGGGGACTGCATATTTTGTTTGCGGCAGTCGGCAGTCGCCGTCAAGAGCTGCTGACGACGGCGGGCCTGCTGATAGTGTTGCTG
>JAAXHX010000428.1 GCA_012270635.1 Dehalococcoidia bacterium
CGGCCAGCAGGCCTGCCATCAGCACGAATGCCAGGCGCTGCCACGGCGCTATCGTCTTTATGATTTGCAAGTCCAGACCTCCTAAAAATTTTGGGTTCCTTGTTGAAGCAGCCTACTTCTTGTCCCTTGGCTCCTCCGGGGGGCGGACGCGTAGGCTGTAGTACTTCCAGAGTAGGTCGTCCATAGCCTCGCGGAGCAGGGACGCTTCACTCCTGGACAGCTCGTCGGCTAGTTCGGAGAGCTGATCGAGCTGGGTCTGGGCGTAGTAGCTGGTCTTGAGGGCCATGCGGGTCTCTTTGGAACGCTGCCACAGGTTGGTCCGCCCCCGGCCCGTCTCCTTAGCCCGAATGAGCGCGCCCTGGGCTTTGCGCAACAGGTCCCGGTCGTCGTGGGCCTGGTTGGGGTAGGATGCGACGCCGCTGCTGAGAGATACCTTGACCTCCAGGGGCTCGTCCTGGTGGCCTAGGACGAGGGGGTTGGTGTCGAAGAAGGAGCGCACCCTTTCGGCGGCCAGGAGGGCGTCCTCGGGCCCCTTGCCCGCGAAGATGAGGAGGAAGGTGTCCCTGCTGTAGCGGGATATGGCATCGGCGCCGGTCTCGGCCCCGAGGAGGACCTCGCAGACCGACTTGAGGAGCGCATCGCCGGCGGAGAGGCCGTGCTCTTCATCGAAGAGCTCGAAGCGATCGACGTCGAGAAGGGCCACGGAGATGACCCCACCCTCGGCCTGGGCCTCCTCGATTCCGATTTTCACGATACGGTTGGCGGAGGCCCGGGTGTAGAGGCCAGTGAGGGGGTCCCGCTCCAGGTCCTGGACGCCGTTGGCCGCTCTCAAGTTCATCGCGTCGCCTCCGTCAAATGTAGACTTGGCAGTACATCAGTGCATTTATCTAGGTATGTTAGTATCGATATACATACATAAATATATCTTATAGTAACGTACATATGTGACTGTAATCGTTTTCACAAAGGATGTCAAGGGGGTTTCGGGGGGCACTTCAGGGAGATTTCGGAAGAGGTCC
>JAAXHX010000429.1 GCA_012270635.1 Dehalococcoidia bacterium
ACCATCCAGCTGCTCAAGCGGCAGAGATTGCTGGTCGAAATAGACCTCGGGAGCGGGGCCTACCAGTATGAGATGACCCACGACCAGCGGCATCACCACATCGTCTGTCGGGAGTGCGGCACGACGCTGGACATAGACCACCATCGGTTCCTGGAGCCCGTGCGGGTCGCGCTCCAACAGGAGTACGAGTTCGAGGCCGACCTGGACCACTTCGCCATATTCGGCATCTGCCGCGAGTGCCGGTCAAAAGCCCAGGCCGCCATTTGACAGTAAGGCCCGTCGGGAATAGAATTTGCCCGGTTTGGCACTCGCTTTCCCGGAGTGCCAGACGAATCTCGGAGGACTGAATGCCTTTATACGACTACGAGTGCTTGACCTGCGGCCACCGGTTTGAGGTGCGCCAGAGAGTCATCGAAGTCGGCAATGCCCCCTGTCCAACCTGCGCGTCCGACTCCCGCCGCGTCTTCCACTCCGTGCCCATCCTCTTCAAGGGCTCCGGCTTCTATTCCACCGACTACCGCAAGGGTCAGGTCAGCTCATCCTCCAACGGCAAGGAGGAGTCCTCCGACTCCAAGCCCGAGTCCACCCCCAAATCTGAGTCCTCCTCTTCGGACAAGTCCTCCGAGAAGAGCGCCGACAAGGTAGCCTCCGGCTCCGACAGCTAACGCCTTTTGAAGGCTCTCCTCCAAAGGGTCTCCCGCGCCGCCGTATCCGTTGACGGCAAAATCCTTGGAAGCATTGGAACGGGGCTCGCCCTTTTCCTCTGCGTCGAGCAGGGCGACGCGAAGGAAGACGCCGACTACCTGAAGGAGAAGTGCCTAAACCTCAGGATCTTCCCCGACGAAGCCGGCAAGTTCGACAGGTCGGTGGTGGACGTGGGGGGCGCCCTCTTGGTAGTGAGCCAGTTCACCCTGGCCGCGGACACCCGTAAGGGACGCCGGCCCAGCTTCGTCCGAGCCGCCCCGCCGGAAATCGCCGAGCCCATGGTGGACTGTTTCGTGGCGGGGTGTCGGGCCTCGGGGCTGATCGTCGAGACGGGCAGGTTCAGGGCCTACATGCAGGTGGAACTGTGCAACGACGGGCCGGTGACCATCTGGCTGGACAGCCGGGATAGGCTCACGCCTCGGCGGGGAGGGTAGGCCCTACCCCACGAAGTTCCTGGGAGGGCTGATCGGTACGCCTTCGGCGAAGCGGCCGGGCCGAAACGCATCGATGTTTATCGATGGCTTGCCGTCCACTATCATCTCGGATATCAGCTTCCCGCTCATCGGCCCCATGGCAAACCCGTGCCCCGAGAATCCCGCCGCCACTATGTA
>JAAXHX010000430.1 GCA_012270635.1 Dehalococcoidia bacterium
GAGGTGGGGAGAGCGAGGGGGGTGGGGAGAGCGAGGGCCGATGGATGGGCGCTTTTCTCCGGAGGGGAGGGCGTGAGGAGCCACGCGAGTCCATCGAGACGACGTGGAGGAGTTTCTGGGGGAAGAACTGCTTCACGTTGGCGGAGAGGGACTTGTGCCGGTCGGTGACGACCCAGAGGAAGGGCGTCGGGCCCTGGGACAGGTCGACCTCATCCCGAATGGCCGCATAGAGGGATATGAAGTCGCTGTCGTCGCTGAAGACGACGACGTGGCTTATCCTGCTCCGCACGAAATCTGCGATGGCGTTGGTGACGATGGCGATGTCGGCGGAGTTCTTGGAAGGGTCCCTGCTGAAGTGCTGTATCCCCTTGACCACGACCTCTACGTGGTCGAACTTGTTTCTGGCCCACAGCCGCCACAACTCGGCCAGGTCGGCCCGGACGTATAGGGTAATGCGGGAGGGGGGAGGGGTGGCGTCGGGCCAGGTGGACATAAGGGAGGAGATGAGGTCCTGGGCCTCGTCCTGAAGGTTTTCCACGTCGACATATACCCCGGACCCCCTTGGCCCGACGTTCTTTTTGACGGTCTGCATTCTGCCTCCGCGAGACTTTGAGTAAAGATTGCTTATTCTGTTTAAGAGCATGGGATCACCTTCACCCCGTCGACTCTCCCTCGGTGGGAAGGGCGACAGGGCTCCTCTGACTTCTGGGACGGTCTTGTTGTCACGTTTCTCTCCTGGATGTCGGTCATTGATGGGCCTCTGGTACGTTGCTTCTGTTCGGAGCTAATTCGGGGGTGTGGTGAGGATGCGGAGCACCTGGGGGAGGGCCGACCTCGCCCTGCCCAGGAGCGCATCTTCATTCAGGCTCCCGATGGGGTGCTCGACCCGGGCGTAAGGATAGTCGGGTATGCCTCTCATGCGGGCGATGGTCCTGGCGGGGACATCGAACTCCTCGGTGATTATGACCGCGGTGGGTATTCCGTTCATCTCCAATTCTATACCGTCGTGCAAACTGCACTGGCTGCAGGAGCCTCAGTCCCCGACGGCTAGGACTGCTGCGTCGCATTCGTCGGCAATGTGCCGTATGAGGTCTGGGGGCGCGGGCCGGGTGGCGTCGGTCTTGGAGAACCGAAGGATACGAGCTGGTGGGGCGTCCGATTCGATAAGGGAGGCCAGGCTATCGAGGAGCCTGCCCGCGTTGATCTTGGTGTTGTCGACGAGGGCGAGGGTCACGCCTTCCAAGCCCGGGGGCCGGGAGGCCATGGAAACACTGGCGGTGGGGGTCTCGCCCCTGGGGTCCATGACGTGTATGCCCAAGGAGGTCAGATTTTCCATATTTCACCTCGTGGGGTCCGGAGTCAGGGGCTCCTTATGGGTCGGGTGACGCTGCGGCTGTAGTCCACCTCGCTGCCCCACGAGACCAGGAATGCGGAGAACCCGCCGGCGCTGCCGCCCGCTGGGACTATCAGGAAGTCGTCGGGCGTGGGGGTGACGCCAGACAGACCCATGCCCTCCCGGAAGTCGTTCTTGCCGCTGTCGGGGCGAGCCCTCCAATAGTCCATGGGTCTCTGGGTGGCCTGATGGAGGAAGCGCTGCACCTCCTTCTTGGTCCAGCCGGCGCGCAGGACGTGGTCCAGGTGCTCGGGTACGAGGACGACCATGATCTCACAACCCCGGGCGTAGTAGGGGTAGGCGACTATGGCGTCGGCGATGCGGGTGAGCGCCTCTTCGGCGCTGCCGCTGCGGTGGTCGGAGACCTGAACGGGCGCGTAGCAGGCTAAGGCGGTGACGGCATCCTGGGACTGGGGAACGCCGTAGTCGCAGCGGAGGGGCGGCCAGGGGGTGAGGGACTCGTCCTCGGCGATGCAGGACGTGAACTTGCCGGGGTTTCCGAGGGTCGACTTGTCCAGCACGCCGGGCAATGCCCCGCACACGTTCATAAGGACCAGGCGTATGGCCCTGCCGATGGTGGCGTTGGCCCGGGCCCCGGGGCCGAACATGTTGACCCCGCAGTTGATCGCCAGCTCGTCGACCACCTTGCCGCCGACTGCCAGCATGTGGGAAGCGCCGGAGGTGCTGGCGGCGGTGGCGTTGAGGCTGAACTCATCGTCGATCATGGCCTCGATGCCGGCGACTATGACGGGCATGTAGTCGGGAAGGCAGCCCGCCATGACGGCGTTGACGGCAACCTTCTCGGCGGTTATGGGGATGGCGCCGACGGGCACGACGCCGATCACGTCGGCGGGGCGGAGGTTGACGCAGTCTAGGAACTCGGCGACGCGGTCGGGGGTGGGGGGAACTACGGGAAGGCCGTCGGTGAGGCCCTGGTCGAAATAGAATTCGACGGCCTCAAGGTAGTCGAGGGTCTGATGGGGGTTGGATAACAAGCCGTTCTTCCTCCACACACGCCCGGGAGCGCCGACGAGATTATAGCACCCCCCTTGCCGGGCGGCTGATAGAATAGGGCCGGAGGGCCGATTGCCATGGATGCG
>JAAXHX010000431.1 GCA_012270635.1 Dehalococcoidia bacterium
AGGGGTGTCGGGGGAGGGGTTTCGGACGCGATTTGGGCGGTCAATGGAGTCGGTGTTTGGGCCGGACCTCGAGGAGATGGAAGGGCTGGGCCTGTTGGAGAGGGAAGGGGAGCGGTGGAGGCTGACGGGTCGGGGACGGCTGCTGGGGAACGAGGTATTCCAGAGGTTTGTGTCGGGGGGCGAGTAAGGCGCCTCCCCCACCCCACCACATAGAATGGGCGATGGAGCGCTTTGCAAGGCAAAGCGCTCCATCGCGTGGCTAAAGGGAAGAATAAAAGAGGGATAAACTCGGTGACCTCACCCTTTATAGGTACGGGCTGGGTGGGGCGTTGGCGGGGGGATTGGGGGGTGATATTCTACGCTGGATGTACGTTGTAGGAACGGCGGGGCACGTAGACCATGGAAAGTCAGCGCTGGTGCGCGCGCTGAGCGGGATCGACCCGGACAGGCTGCGGGAGGAGAAGGAACGGGGTCTGACCATCGACTTGGGCTTCGCGTGGGTGACCCTTCCCAGCGGACGGGAGGTGAGCATAGTCGACGTGCCGGGCCACGAGCGGTTCATAAGGAACATGCTGGCGGGGGTCGGGGGCATAGACATGGCGCTCCTGGTGGTGGCGGCAGACGAAGGGGTGATGCCCCAGACCCGAGAGCACCTGGCAATCATAGACCTGCTGCGGATCGACCGGGGGCTGGTGGTGGCGACCAAGAGAGACTTGGTAGACGAAGACTGGATGGAGCTGGTCGCCTCCGACATCGCGGACGCGCTGAAGGGGACCACGCTGCAGGACGCGCGCATGATCTCCGTGTCCTCGGTCACGGGGGAGGGTCTGCCGGAGCTTCTGGCCGCACTGGATGAAACGCTGGACGGTGTGGAGACGAGGGCCGACAACGGACACCCCCGCTTGCCCATCGACAGGGCGTTCACGATATCGGGGTTTGGGACGGTGGTGACGGGCACGCTGGTCGGGGGCGGGCTCTCGGTGGGGGACGAAGTGGAGCTGGCGCCCGGGGGTCAGAGGGGCCGGGTGCGGGGCATCCAGACTCACAGGCAGAGCGTGAAGACGGGGGCGCCGGGAACTCGGGTGGCGGCGAACCTGTCGGGGATAAGCCACGAAAGCATATCGAGGGGGCAAATACTGACGGACCGGGGATGGTTGAAGGAGAGCCGGGCCCTGGACGTGAGGCTTCGGGTCGTCCGGGACTCGCCGGTGCCGGTGAAGCACCGAGCATCGGTGAGCGTGCACTTGGGTACGAGTGAGACGCTGGCCCGGGTGAGATTGCTGGACGAGGAGGAGTTGGTGCCGGGGGAGTCGGGGTGGGCGCAGCTGCACCTCCAGTATCCGATAGCCGCGGTGAAGGGCGACCTGTTCGTCATCCGGTCGCACCAGGGGACGCTGGGGGGCGGGGAGGTTATCGAGACCCTGGCCCGACGCCACAAGCGGTTCAGCCAGCCCGTGGTGGAGCGGCTGAGCGTCCTGGCCGAGGGCCGGCCGGAGGAGGTCCTGCTGAAGGCCCTGGAGTCGGGAGAGCCGATGACCTGGAAGAGGGTAGTCGTGGAGAGCGGGGTCTCGGAAGAGGATGCGGGCCAGGCGTTGGAAAGCCTGATGGAATGGGGTGCGGTGACGGTGCTGGGAAAGGGACGGGTTATGGACGGGACGGCGCTGTACACGGGAGGGGGATGGACGCGATTGACGGGACAATGCAGGGAGGCGCTGCAAACATACCACCGCCAGCACCCGCTCAGGACGGGTCTGCCAAAGGAGGAGTTGAGGAGCAGGCTCGGGCTAGGGGGGCAGGTGTTCGGGAGAGTAGTTGAGAAGCTGGTGGAAGACGGGGCGATGGTGGAAGAGGGGTCGGTGGTGCGGCTTCCAGAGCACTCCCGGGCGCTGAGTGTGAAACAGCAGTCGGAGGTGGACCGATATCTCGCGGCGTTGGATGCGCAACCTTTCTCCCCGCCGACGGACCTGGGCATCAGCGGCGAGCTGGTTGCCGGGCTGGTGGACGAAGGCAGGGTGGTCAGGGTCAACCAGGACGTGATCTTCAGTGCGGTCGCCTACGAAGAGATGAGGGGCCGGATAGTCGAGGAGACGAAGTCGGCGGGGAAGATCAACGTGGGCAAGGTGCGAGACATGTTCGACACCAGCAGGAAGTACGCCCTGGCCCTGATGGAATACCTGGACCAGCAGAAGATCACCCGCCGGGTGGGGGATGACAGGGTGCTCAGGTGAGCCTGGAGATAGACAAGGTGATCGGGCAGATAACCCGGATGGCAGAGGACATCCGGTCGGGGGAGACGGGTTGGCTGGAGCGCCAGGAGTCGGCGCTCCAGCTGGTGGAGCAGCCGGGTATGGAACCGGCGTCGATCAGGGACCGGATCGGAAGGGCGAAGGTGACATGGCTGGTGTCAGAGCCCCTGGAGGCGCTCTCCGCAACGCATCCCGCCCCGGCCCTGCCCGAGGACTACGGTGTGGCTTCGGTGGACGGGTCGAGCATAGACCCGGACCGGCACGGGCCGGCCAGATGCTACCTGATAAACATCGGGATCGCGGCGTTGAGGTATGGGTCGAGGCCCGGGGCTGAGCTTCGAAGCGAGCCGAGACTCTATGCGAGGGAAGAGGACCTGGTGTTGAGGGACCCAGACTCGGCGGCGGAGCAGCTTATGAACCCCTCCTTGGTCGGGATAAAGCGGATGGTGGAGGAGACCAGACGCCTGCTCAAGGAGATGGAGAAGGAGCCGCCCCGGGTGCCGACGGTATGCCTCCTGGACGGCACCCTGGTGCCCATCGGCCTGATAGGGGGCGGCGCCCCGGACTTCGTGCGGCGGAGATTCCTGGACGAGGGGTTGCTGGAGGTGTTGGACGGGTTTCGGGAGCTTTCCGAAGAGGCGCCCGTGGCCCTGGCTTCCTACATCAGCTATCCGGGCAGCGCGGAAGTGGTGAACAGCCTCAGGGTGCTCCTCTGTCCCCACAGCCCGTTCCCCGATTGCGACCGGCACTGCTCGAAGGACCGGGGTGAGAATGCCGGGTGTGGGGCGTGCGTCGCAGCGCCGGAAGGGACGAGGGAGTGCGATACGGTTTCGATGATACGGGACCGGGACGTGTTCGGTAAACTGCTGGCGGTGGGGGAGAGGTCGGGGCTGTTTGCGAGCAGATCGTCGATAGTGAGGGACAGCTACCGGGAGCACCACGTGCAGTTTTTCTACGTGAACGTGGGAGAGGAGATAGGTCGGGTGGAGATGCCTCGGTGGGTGAGCCGTCGGGAGGAGATGGTGGACCTGGTGCACTCGGTGGCACTGGAGCAGTGCCGGCTGGGCCAGGGCTACCCATTGGCCCTGGCCGAGGCCCACGAGCAGGCGGTGGTGAGCGGCGCGGACCGGGAGGAGTTCTGGCGGATGGTGGATATCGAGATGGGTGGCAGCGGCGTGAGTGCGGTCAGGTCGGCGAAGGCGGGGAGCAAGCAGACTCGTTGGGTGTAGGGGGGCCCCCTCGTCCCTCCCCGCTCATACTTCCCTTCGACAGGCTCAGGATAAACTAAGGCTCAGCCCGAGCGGCCCCTCGTCCCCCTGTCGATACTTCGGCGGGCTCAGTACGAGCGGCCCCTCCCCACGAAATGGATTCCCGATCGGGGTCGGGAATGACGGAGGGCGGAGTGGGTACGTGCTACAATCGCGGGTATGAACTCCACTTTCGAGACCGGTGATCGGCGGTTGACGGGTCGGGTGGGGGAGGTGATCGAGAGCGATTCCACGGCGTTTCAGGCCCAGTGCTATCGTCTGCATGAACCACCGGCCCTGGGGAGCCTGGTGCTGGTTCCCGACGGAGAGGTTGCAATTGTGGGGGTGGTGTCGGGGGCGGGGACGCACTCCATACAGGCGGGGCGCAGGCCCCTGGCCCGGGGAGAGGATGAGCCTTCGGTGGAGTCCCTGTACGCGAGCAATCCGCAGATAGAGAGGCTGCTTATGACGCAGTTCAGCGTGCAGATTGTCGGGTATAGGAACTGCAGTGCGCCGGGCTCGCCGATGGTGCAAAGGCTGCCCGCTCGGCCGCCGAGGGTGCACGCCTTCGTCTACGAATGCGAAGCGGAAGAGGTTGCCGCTTTTGGGGAGTCCATGGATTTTCTGAGCATTCTAACCGGGGCCCGGGGCCCGGCGGGGGACCAGCTAATCAGCGCTTGCCTGCGGAGGATGAGCGGGGCGTCGGGGGACGGGGGTGATTTTCTGGTTAGAGCCGGGAAGGCGCTGACGGCGCTGTTGGCGGGGGAACCGCAGAGGCTGTACACGTTGTTGTCGGGGATACGCCCGTGACGCAAGCGCCGTTGGGCCGGGTGGTGGCCGGTTCGCTCAGCGAAGGGCTGACGGTCAAGCTGGACGGCGGCGCATCGATAGAGGACGTGGCGGTGGGTCGGTACACGGTAATCCAGGGTGTCGGGAAACGGTTCTTCGGCATGGTGACGGACGTCACGTTGGAGAGCGTCGACGCTCGGCTGTCGGCGTTCCCGCCCGACCCCCTGGACCCGTTCGTGGCGGAAGTGCTTTCGGGGACGGCGCTGTACGGCGGTCTGAAGGTGACGCCGATGCTGACGATTGGCTCGGGGGACGGGTCGGGGGTGGAGGGGCCACAGCCGGTGAGGACTATTCCGGCCCACTTTTCTCGGGTGACGGAGGCGTCGGAGGAAGACATGGCCCGGGTCTTCGGGAGCGAGGACGAGCGGCATTTTCACGTGGGAAATCCGCTGGACATGGAGACCAAGGTGTGCCTTGACCTGGATGAGTATGCGAAGCGAAGCAACGGAGTGTTCGGGAAGAGCGGCACGGGCAAGACGTTCCTGACTAGGCTGCTACTGGCGGGGTCGATACAGAAGGGCACGGCGGTGAACCTGGTGTTCGACATGCACAGCGAATACGGGTGGGAGGGCCGGAGCGAGGAGCGACACAGGGTGAAGGGACTGAAGCAGCTTTTCCCATCCAAGGTGGCGGTCTTCACCCTGGACCCGGACAGCTCCCGACGGAGAAAAGTGAGCACCGACTACGAGGTGAAGATAGGGTACGACGAGATAGAGCCGGAGGACATCAACCTGCTGAGGGAGACGCTGAACCTGAGCCAGGCGGCCGCCGAGGCGGCATATATGCTGGAGCGGAAGTTCGGGAAAAAGGAGTGGTTGGAGGCGACCCTCAACATGGGCGAAGGGGTAGCGGAGCTGGCGGATGAGATAAACGTGAACCCCGCGGCCCTGGCCGCGCTCCTGCGACGCCTGGAAATCCTAAGGAGAATGGATTTCTTGACACCTCACGGGGGCGGGAATGCGGTCAAGCAAATCCTGGACCACCTGGCGAGGGGCGTGAGCGTGGTGCTGGAGTTCGGGCGCTATGAGACGAGCCTGACGGCCTATATCCTGGTGGCGAACCTTCTGACCCGCAGGATCCACAACCAGTATGTCCGGGGCACGGAAAGGGCGCTGGGAGACGACGGCGCCGAGCCGCCCCGGCTAATGATCACGATAGAGGAGGCGCACAAGTTCCTGGGGCCGGCGCTATCGGGTCAGACGACGTTCGGGATGATTGCCAGGGAGATGAGGAAGGTCAACGTGACGCTCCTGGTCATCGATCAGCGGCCCAGCGGGATAGACGAAGAGGTGATGAGCCAGATCGGGACCAAGATATGCTGCCTGCTGGACAATGAAAGGGACGTGGACCGGGTGCTTTCGGGGGCGTCCGGGGCGAGGCAGCTGAAGACGGTGTTGGCGGGCCTGGACTCGAACAGACAGGCGCTGATATTCGGGCACTCGGTTCCGATGCCCGTGGTTATCCAGACGCGGGAGTACGGGACGCCGGAGTTTTACAAGTCGATGCAGGCGCCTGTCGGGGCGCGGGTGGGGGTGTCGGAGGATGGACCGCCTTTGAGTGCGGATGATCTTTGGGGGGCGATAGAGTAGGGGGTGAGGCTCCGCCCCGCTCATACTTCGACAGGCTCAGCACGAGCGGCCCGGCGAGGCCATAGCAGGGATGTTAAAGGGAAGGTAGGGTAAGGGGATGAAAGTTGGATTCATAGGGTTGGGAAATATGGGGGGCCCGATGGCCCGAAACGTGGCGAAGGCCGGGTACGAGATGACGGTGCTGGACCTCCGGTGGGAGTCGATGGCGCCGCTACTGGAGATGGGCGCCTCGGAGGCCGGCTCGGCGGCGGAGGTGGCGGCGGCGAGCGACATCACGTTCACGTCGCTGCCCGGTCCGCCGGAGATGGAGTCGGTGGTTATCGGGGAGGGTGGGGTATTGGAGGGGATTGGGCCGGGGTCGGTATACGTGGACCTGACGACGAACAGGCCGTCGCTGGTGCGCAGGATCGAGCCGATGTTTCGGGAGAAGGGGTGCGTGATGCTGGATGCGCCGGTGAGCGGCGGGGTACCGGGGGCGGTGGCGGGCAGGCTGGCGGTGCTGGCCAGCGGCGACGAGGAGACCTACAACCAGTGCAAACCCGTGCTGGATGCAATCGGCGACAAGGTGCAGTACTGTGGGGGCATCGGGTGCGGGACGATCTGCAAGCTGGCCCACAACGCCATCAACTATGCGTTCATGGAGGCGGTGGGCGAATGCTTCACCGTGGCGGTGAAGGCGGGAGTCGAGCCAGAGGTGGTGTGGAAGGCGGTGCGGGACGGGGCGGTGGGCAGGGGGGTCGCCCTTCACGTGAGCATACCCGGGAAGGTGCTGAAGGGAGACTTTTCACCGGACTTCGCGCTGAGGCTGGCTATGAAAGATGTGACCCTGGCCTGTGAACTGGGGGAGGAATACGACGTGCCGATGCCGACCATAGGGCTGGCGTTGAAGGATATCCGGGAGGCCGTGGGTCGGGGGTGGGGCGAGGACGACTCCAGGGCAGTAATCAGGCTGCACGAGGAGCGAGCCGGGGTGGAGATCAGGTCCCAGGGGGAGGGCTAGAGAGGGCCGCTAGCGGATACGGGACATGGCGACGTCGGCATCGTGGACGAGGGTCTTGATCACCTCGGCGGCGCTCAAAACCTCATTAATTACGCCGGCGCCGGCGCCGCACTGGACTAAGCCGTCCTCGGTGGCGCCATCGAGGAGGCAGGCGCGGGTCTGCTCATCGGATACCGAGCTGCCGGGGTCGGCGCCGTTCTCCGGGCCGCAGAGATGGTCGAAGGCGCGGTTTCTCAGGAGGCGAAGAGGGCGGGAATCGACGTTGGCGATGGCGGTGCTGGTGTCTACCGCGTTGATGATGGCGTCCTTGAAATTGGGGTGAGCGATACATTCGTGGGTGGCGACGAAACGGGTGCCGATATAGGCGGCGCTGGCGCCGAGGCCTATGGAAGCCGCGAGGCCCCGTCCATCAGAGATGCCGCCGGCGGCGATGACCGGGATTTCGACGGCATCAACGACCTGGGGGACGAGGGTGACCAGGGACAGGTGGGCGGCGCTGCCGGGGCCGGCGGCCTCTAGACCGGCGGCTATGACGCCGTCGGCGCCGCGGGCCTCGGCGCTGCGGGCCTGGTGGACGGAGCCGACCATGTGAAACACCGTGATGCCCACGTCCTTGAGGTGGCCCGTATGGTCGGAAGCGCCTTCACCGGCGGTGACGACGATGGGAACGGCCTGCTCGGTGGTGATGCTGACCAGGACGTCTAGGAGGGGGTGGTCCATGAACAGGCATACGCCGTAGGGGCGAGGGGTGAGGGCCTTGATCTTGCGGAGCTGGGCCTGGTAGTTTTCGATTTCGTCGCCGTCTTCCGGCAGGCCGGCGTTGGCGGTGATCATACCTAGGCCGCCGGAGTTTGATACGGTGGCGGCGAGCTCGGCGTTGGACACCCAGGGCATGCCGGCCTGGATTATGGGGGTCTGGATGTTAAGCTGCTTGGTCAGGCGCGTTGCCTTCATATAGCCTCTCCCAAAGACTGGACCGGTCCGGAGGCCGGTCTCGATAGGGGAAATAGTCCGGTGGGACGGGACCCGGGCGAAGTCATGGTTATAATATAACGCATCGGAGGATGGATGGTTAGACGGGGGCCGAAGGGCAGGGGCCCGGGCGCCGCGCAGCGCCAATGGCCCCGGAGTTTCCGAGGATGAAAAAAGATCTTATGGACATTCTGGCCTGTCCGGCTTGCAAAGGCGAACTGAGATTGGCGGTGGAGCAGGAGGAAGGGGATGAAGTGATATCGGGGTCGCTTCTGTGCCCGAGTTGTCCTCACACGTACCCGATCATAGACTCGATCCCGAACTTCCTATCCCAGGGGCTGCGCCAGTAGGGGTCTAGCGGCGGTCTCCCGCTTCGCTCGGTCCATTTTCTTCGATCAACGTACCCTTGGGATTCGCTGTTAGCCCCGAGCCGTAGAGGACGCTCCACTTGCGCTTCCTCACGCGCTCGGGGGCGGTGAGGGCGGACAACAGTTGGGCGACGGTCCGGGCCCGGGTGGGGTGGAGGAGGAGGGGATTGAGCTCCGAGAGGGGGAGGAGGACGAAAGCGCGCTCGGCGATGCGGGGGTGGGGGATGGTGAGGTCAGGGGTGTTTATGACCTGGTCATCGTAGAAGAGGATGTCGATGTCTATGACGCGCGGGGCGTCCTTGAAGCTCATGATACGGCCCATCTGACTCTCGATGTGCTTCAGATAGTCGAGGAGTTGCGGGGCTGGAAGGTCGGTGTAGGCGGAGCAGACGGCATTTACGAACCAGGGCTGCTCCTTGAAGCCGACGGGCTCGCTTTCATATATGGAAGATACCTCGCTGACGGCGACATGGTCGGGGAGGAGCTTCAGGGCCCAAGCGACGTTGGCCTCCTTGTTTCCGATGTTGGAGCCGAGGCCCAGGTAGACCTTTGACTTGTGGCCGATGCCGGTAACAGACATGGCTACTGTGCCTCACTTCCGTTGAGGGGCGGCCTGACGATGGCGTCGGTCATGCGGCAGACCCTTACCATGGCCTGGACATCGTGGACCCGGGCGACGTCGGCGCCGTTGGCGATGCAGAGGGCAACAACGGCCGCCGTGCCCTCCATCCTCTGGTCCACGGGCAAATCCAGGGTGCGCCCGATCATGGATTTCCGGGACGGGCCAACGAGGATGGCCGGAGCGAGGCCCTTCAACTCCGAGAGCCTGCGCACGACCTCCAGGTTATGCTTGAGGGTCTTGCCGAACCCGAGGCCAGGATCGATGATGACGTTTTCGGGTCGGACGCCGGCTTCCAGGGCGTTGTGGACGCTGGCGGCGAGGCTGGCCCTAACGTCGGGGATGAGATCTGCGTACTCGGCACGGCGCTGGTTGTGCATGAGGACTACCGGTACCCGGGCCCGGGCGGCGAGGGGGGCCATTTCGGGGTCCCTGCGGAGGGCCCACTGGTCGTTGATTATGGAGGCGCCGGCGTCCAGGGCCTCGGCAGCGACGCGGGAATAGAAGGTGTCGATGCTGATAGGAAGGTTCGATCGGGAGGCGAGGGCCTTGACCACGGGAATTACGCGGGCCAGCTCTTCCCGCTCGGGGACGGGGGTGTGGCCGGGCCGGGTGGAGTGACCGCCGACGTCCAGCATGTCGGCGGACTGGGCCTCGAAGCCGAGGCCCTGCGCGA
This sequence comes from Dehalococcoidia bacterium, assembly GCA_012270635.1. The sequence continues at coordinate 9,567 of JAAXHX010000431.1, forward strand.
CAGCTGCATCTACGTCGCTGCCCAGCCCATCTCCCGAGAAGGAGTCGGGGGTGACGTTTATGATCCCCATGACGAAGGTGCGTCGCCCCCAGGGGAAGGGGTGGGAGGTGGGGGTTTCGGTTGAAATAGAGGTTGCTTTCATGGGGAGTGCCGGTTGGGTTATCAGCTACACATCGCGGCTTTATTTTATTGCAGGACTTAGAATTTACTGAGAGGTTTGTTGAAAGTTGCGTAGGATACGCCCTGCTCCGAGTGCAAGGGTGGGACGCTTCTACGCAGGAGCATGGTCCAGGCACATTCTGCAAACCTTGCGCCCATAAATGTTTCCCGTAAAATCCTCGTCGCGTGCCATCTTTTTGAGCCCATCCCAATCAGAAGCACCGTAATGTGGCCCCTCATATCCGCAAGCAGTTGGTTTATGGGTGAAGTTCGCAAGATTTTCGGAGTAATGGAAGACCGTTTCCATCTCATGTTGATATGCTCGCTCTTCCGCTTGCAATTGCGAGAGTGTCTTTTGGGGGCGGACCACATCAATTAAGCGGTTAAAGACCGCCAGCATCGCCTCTATATCAGAGGGGCCTTTGTCAAGCGCCACCCGTAATCGCTTCTCATTATATTCTGCCTCTTTGCGTGAGAAGAAAGGCAGAACCAGACGCACAGTAAAGGGGCGTCCAGACGTTGCCTTTGCCCCGATGCCTATCGCGTGCTCACTGAAACGAGTAAGCGGGGCGTTCGTGCTTCCCACGTAGAAGCTCCCGTCGTCATCAAACTGAAGCACATAACTGAAAAAGACAACAGGGTTCAATGCTTTGTCAGCGATACTTTTTCGCTCCTTATGGGTGACAGGCATCCGATCATTCCTTTCCCTGTTTTGCAACAAAAACCAAACCCTCAAAACCCTGAACCAGAACAGACCCACAATTGCATTGTAGCACCTGGGGAGAAGGGGGGCACTCAGGTTGTGTGGGTGGGCGTAATCTGGTAGCATTCCGGCCAGCCGGATGGATGGCGGAGGGCGTTCGGCAAACCCTACTTCAATGCCTCTCTGAGTCTTCCCCGGTGACTTCCCCTACAGGAATGACCTCCAACGACAAGCTGGAAAAACTGGTCAAGCTGAGAGGCCAGAGTCGGCTTGGCGGCGGGCTGAAGTCCATCGAGCGCCAGCATACCAAGGGTAAGCTGACGGCGCGCGAGCGGATAGACCTGCTCCTGGACCCCGGCACCTTCAACGAACTCGACCCCCTGGTCACGCACAGGGCCACGGACTTCGGGCTCAAGGACCGGGTGTTCATGGGGGACGCCATAGTAACGGGCTATGGGAAGGTGGACGGGCGCACCGTGTTCGTCTGCTCGCAGGACTTCACGGTGTTCGGAGGATCGGTGTCGGAGGCGGTGGGGGAGAAGACCTGCAAGGCGATAGACCTGGCGGTTAAGACCCGGGCCCCCCTGATAGCCATCAACGACTCAGGCGGGGCGCGCATACAGGAGGGGGTGATCAGCCTGAAGGCGGTGGGGGACATCCTGTTCAGGAATTCCCGGGCCTCGGGGGTGATACCCCAGATATCGGTGATCGTGGGGCCGGCGGCGGGGGGCGCGGTGTATTCGCCGGCGTTAACGGACTTCACGTTCATGGTGCGGGGCATCGGGCAGATGTACATCACGGGCCCCGACGTGGTGAAGGCGGTGACGGGAGAGGAGGTAACGCACGAGGAGCTGGGCGGGGCCTACACGAACGCCGCCAAGAGCGGGGTCGCGCAGTTCATGTGTGAAACCGAGAAGGAATGCCTGGAAGAAGTGCGCCGACTGCTCGGCTTCCTGCCGTCCAGCTTCGAGGACGAGCCGCCGAGGGAGATATATCCGGGGGACCAGGACCCACTGGACGAGTCGCTGCGGGAAGCCGTCCCGCCGGACTCGAGCAAGCCCTACGACATGAAGGGGATTATCAGGCGAGTGGTGGACTACGGCAACTTCCTGGAGGTGGCCCCCCTGTACGCGCCGAACATGATGGTCGGGTTTGGGCGGATGAACGGCCGGGTGGCGGGGATAGTGGCGCAGCAGCCGTCCCATCTCTCGGGGGTGATAGACATAGCGGCTTCCTTGAAGGGGGCCCGGTTCGTGCGGTTCTGCGACGCCTTTTCGATACCGCTGGTGACCTTCGTGGATGTGCCGGGGTTCATGCCGGGGACGGAGCAGGAGTACGGCGGGATAATAAAGCACGGGGCGAAGCTGATATTCGCCTACTCGGAGGCGACGGTGCCGAAGGTGACGGTAATCACTCGGAAGGCCTATGGCGGGGCATACATAGTGATGAGCAGCAAGCACGTGGGCGGGGACGTAAACTTCGCGTGGCCCTCGGCGGAGATAGCGGTGATGGGTGCAAGCGGGGCGGTGAACATCATCTCGCGGAAGGAGATCCGGGACTCGGATGCGCCGGAAGAGACTCGGGCGCGGCTCATACGGGACTACGAGGATAACTTCAGCAACCCCTACAAGGCCTCATCCCGGGGGTTTGTGGACGAGGTGATCGATCCCGCGGAGACCAGGCCCAAGCTGATAGCGGCCCTGGAAATGCTCAGGCACAAGAAAGAGACCCCACCCGCCAAGAAGCACGGAAACATACCCCTGTGACCCCTGGACCTGACCCATCAACTTCGGAGAAGCGGTCGGAAAGCGACATGGTCCCACTGCGCATAACCGACGTAACCCTGCGCGACGGCCACCAGTCGATCCTGGCGACCAGGCTGCGTACGGAGGACATGGCCCCCATAGTGGGGAAGCTGGACGGCATGGGGTTCCACTCGCTGGAGGTGTGGGGAGGGGCGACGTTCGACGTTGCGCACCGGTTTCTCAACGAGGACCCGTGGGAGCGGCTGAAGACCTTCAAGCGGCTGGCGCCGAAGACGCCGCTGCAGATGCTGCTCCGTGGGCAGAACCTTGTCGGGTACCGGAACTACGCCGATGACGTGGTCAGGGCGTTCATCCTAGCCGCGTCGGAAGCGGGTATCGAGATATTCCGCGTGTTCGATGCCCTGAATGACGAGCGGAATATGGAGACCTCCTTCGCTGCGATCAAGGAGGCGGGTAAGCACGTGCAAGGGGCGTTGAGCTTCACGATTACCGGGGCCAGGCTCGGTGGGCCGGTCTACACCCTGGACTACTACGTGGAGAAGGCCCGGAAGTTCCGGGAGATGGGCGCGGACAGCATCTGCATCAAGGACATGAGCGGGCTGCTGGGGCCCTACGACGCGTACGAACTGGTCAAGGCGCTCAAGGCCAAGCTGGACGTGCCCGTCCAGCTGCACAGCCACTACACCAGCGGGATGGCCTCCATGACCGCCTTGAAGGCGATAGAAGCGGGGGTGGACGTGCTGGACACTTCGCTTTCGCCGTTTGCTATGAGGTCGTCGCACCCTTCGACGGAGTCTATGCTGGCGGCGCTGCACGGGACGGAGCGGCATCCCGAACTGGACGTGACGGAGGCGGAGGAGGTGTGCGAGCACCTGGAGTCGGTGTTTCCGAAGTACCGGGACTACCTTCGGACGGACAGGTTGTCGGTGACGGATTCCTCGGTTATCGACCACCAGGTGCCGGGTGGGATGCTGAGCAGTCTGGTGTCGCAGCTGAAGCAGGCGGGTGCGCTGGAGAGGCTGGGGGAGGTGCAGGAGGAGCTGGCGAGGACGAGGGCTGACCTGGGATATCCCCCGCTGGTCACGCCGACGAGCCAGATAATAGGGACGCAGGCGGTGCAGAACGTCCTTTTCGGGCGGTACAAGTCGATATCCAACCAGGTGAAGGACTATGTTTACGGCCTGTATGGCAGGCCGCCCGCGCCGATAGAGCCGGAGTTGACTTCCCTGGTATTGAAGGACTATCCCAAGGGCCAGACGCCGATAACGGGCCGCCCCGCCGACGAGCTGAGCGACGAGATGGGGAAGGCAAAAAGAGACGCGGGAGAGATAGCCAAGAGCGAGGAAGATGTACTAACCTATGCACTGTTCCCTTCAACGGGCAAACAGTTTCTGAGATGGAAGTACGGGCTCGATGAGGCCCCCGTATCGGTTATGCCGAGGAAGCTGGAAGACGTTGAAGCGGAAGACAGGCTGATAAGGGAAGTCAAGGAGGGAAAGTTGGTACCGCAAGGCAGCGAGGCCGGAGCCAGGGGTCGACGTTCCTTCACCGTGTGGGTGGACGACGAGCAGTTCCGGGTGGACGTAGAGCCGGTGGCAGAGGGCTCGGTGGGGGTGGCCGCGCCGCCGAGCAGGCTGAGGCCCCAGGCGGCGCCGTCCCCCGCCCCACCCCCGGCCCGCACTGCCCCTCCGCGGCCCGTTGCGGCCCCACCGCCCGTTGCGACGCGGGCTCCGGCGCCCAGGGGAGGGGCAGGAGGCCCGGCGAACATAGTGTCGCCGATGCCGGGCACGGTAATCAGGTACCTAGTAGAAGAGGGAGCGGAGGTTAAGGCAGGGGAGGCCGTGGTCTTGATAGAGACGATGAAGATGGAGAACTCGCTGCCTGCACCGGTGAACGGCAAGATAGCGTCGCTTCCCTGCCAGCCGGGACAGGTGGTGGGCAAGGGGGAGGTGCTGGTGGTTATAGAGGCGTCGGGGGAGAGCGCCGCCAGGCCGACGCCTCCGGCGGCAGCCCCTGCGCGGACACCCGCTCCTGCACCCTCGGCCCGCGCCCCTCAGCCCCCCCCGCCGCCCGCGACAGCTGCCCCAGCCCCGGCTTCTCCGGCCGCGACGACGGGTTCGGGGGAGGGGACTGCCATAGTTGCCCCGATGCCGGGGACGGTGATCAGGTACCTGGTGGAGGAGGGGGCCGAGGTGAAGGCAGGCGAGGGAATTATCCTGATAGAGACGATGAAGATGGAAAACTCCCTGCCCGCCCCGGTGGACGGCAAGGTGCTGTCGCTTCCCTGCAGTCCGGGCCAGGTGGTCGGCAAAGGCGAGGTGCTGGCGCTGATCGGTTGAACTCGGGGGCGGGGAGCCGGGCAGATATTGACAATTCGGCGGACCAAATTAGAAAGAGCGACCCAATAGAAGAAGGGGGAGAAGATTTTGACGGACGCAAAGGCCATAGAGAAGGCGCAGGCGCAATTCGCCGTGATGCTGGAGCAGCAGCTCGCGAGGGTGGAGCGGATCAAGAGCGGCTCCACGCGGACGGACTATTCGAAGCTGGACACCGTGGTCATCGGGATACTGGGGGGCGACGGGATCGGGCCGTTCATTGCCGAAGAGGCCCAGCGGGTACTGGAGGCACTGCTGTCCGACGCGGTTGCCGAGGGCAAGGTGGAGTTCCGGGTGCTGGAGGGGCTGACGATCGAGAACCGGGCGGCGCACCTCAAGGCGATACCCGACGACGTGCTGGCAGCGATCAAGGACTGCCACGTTACGCTCAAGGGCCCGACGACCACCCCCGAAAAGGGCGACGAGTGGCCGAACATCGAGAGCTGCAACGTCGCGATGAGGAAGGAACTGGACCTCTACGCGAACATCCGGCCTGTGCGTATTCCGAAGGAGGGCATCGACTGGACTTTCTTCCGGGAGAACACGGAAGACATGTACGCGGTGGGCACGCAGGGCGTAAACGTTACGGACGACCTGGCGGTCGACTTCAAGGTGATAACGAGTCCCGGGTCCCGGCGGATAATAGACACGGCGTTCAGGTACGCGAAGGAGAATGGGAAGAACAGCGTGACCGTCGTGACCAAGGCGAACGTGGTCAAGACGACTGACGGCAAGTTCCTGGACATGGCCCGGGAGGTTGCGACGGACTACCCGGACATCGATTGGGAGGGCTGGTACATCGACATCATGACGGCCAAGCTGATCGACCCGAAGCGTCGAAAGAACTTCCAGGTCATCGTGCTGCCAAACCTGTACGGAGACATCCTGACCGACGAGGCGGCGGAGATGCAGGGCGGGGTGGGGACGGCGGGGAGCGCGAACGTCGGGGACGAGTATGCGATGTTCGAGGCGATCCACGGGAGCGCGCCCCGGATGGTGCGGGAAGGTCGGGCGAAGTACGCGGACCCGAGCTCCATGATCAGGGCGGGCGCGATGCTGATGGAGCACATCGGGTACCGGGAGCTGGGACAGAAGCTGAACAAGGCCCTGGACGTGTGCGGCCAGTATGAGCGCAAGCTGGTAATGACGGGCCGGGACACGGGGGCCACGGGCAAGGAGTTCGGGGAGTACCTGGTCTCGACGGTGAACGACCCGGACCTGGAATCGAAGTGGGAGAAGCTGGTCTACGCGTAGGGTTTGGGGGGGGGTTGACAGCAACCCTCTCCCGCTCGTACTTCCCTTCGACAGGGTCAGGATAAACTATGGCTCAGCACGAGCGGGCCGGCCTCTAGATTCCCGATCGGGGTCGGGAATGACGGAAGTGCGGGAATGGATTCCGGCTCGGGGGCCGGAATGACGATAATGCGAAGGTCTGGTTGTGGGCAGGGAGGATAGGACACTATAGTGAGTTGCGCTCTTGGGAGGGCGGGGCTGGAAATTTGAACAAGGTCGGAAAGGGTCAATGAGAAAGAAGATAACGGTAGTCGGGGCGGGGAATGTCGGGGCGACGGCGGCGCAGAGGCTCTTGGAGAAGGGTTATGCCGACATCGTGCTGGTAGACATAATAGAGGGTTTGCCCCAGGGTAAGGCCCTGGACATGCTGCAAGCGGGCCCGGTGGTCGGGTATGACTCGCAAATAGTGGGGACGAACTCGTACGAGGAGACTGCGGGCTCGGACATCGTGGTCATAACGGCGGGGATCCCGAGGAAGCCGGGGAT
>JAAXHX010000432.1 GCA_012270635.1 Dehalococcoidia bacterium
CACCAGGCCTTGTCGGCGGCATCTCGCATGTCTCCCGAGGCCAAACGCTGGAGGGCTGCGGCATGCATGCGTCGGGCATCGGCGAATATGGGAGTGGGGTCGGCTGAAGTGGTGGTCATGGGGTCTGCCTCTGAGGGCATGATAGCACAGGCGTGGCAAAGCTGACGGCTTGACGGTTAATCTAAACTAGCCGCATGCCCAACCCTAACTTCGTGGACAAGACGATCTGGACGGGGGACAACCTGGACATTCTCCGGGGGTTGAACTCCGAGTCGGTGGACCTGATCTACCTGGACCCGCCCTTCAACTCCAACCGGAACTACGCCGCGCCCGTCGGGTCCCGGGCGGCGGGGGCAGCCTTCAAGGACACGTGGACCCTCTCCGACCTGGACGTGGCGTGGATGGGCCTCATCGCCGACGAACAGCCAGCGATGTACAAGGTTATAGAGACGGCGGGCGTAACCCACGGGAAGGGGATGCAGTCCTACCTGTGCATGATGGCCGTGCGCCTGCTGGAGATGCTCCGAGTGCTAAAGGACACGGGCTCCATCTACTTGCACTGCGATGACGCTGCCGGGCACTATCTAAAGCTGCTTATGGACGCGATCTTCGGCGCGTCTTGTTACCGGAACCATTTGGTTTGGCGGCGGGCAACGGCCCACAACGATAAATATAACTATGGACGTATCGTCGAGCACATCCTGTATTACGGTAAGACAGATATGCCATATTGGAATTGGGAGGCGGCGCACACGCCGAAGACGGATGAGGAATTGAAGAAGGCATTTCCGATGAAGGGTACGTTCGGCCCGGTCAGGTTCTCCGACCTGACCGGGCCGAACGTACGGTATGGGGAATCAGGAGAGCCTTGGCATGGCTATGATGTGTCTGCCAGAGGGAGGCATTGGGCACCGCCTAGGGATGGCTACTATGCTAAGTACATCGAAGAGCACTTTATTCCAGGCTACCGAAGCATCAAGGGAACTCACGCGCGCTTGGATGCTCTAGATGTGGCGGGGTTGATTCAACATCCGACGAAGGGAATATGGCCTGGCTTAAAGCGGTACGCGGCGGCTGACCGGGGATATTCGCCGCAGAACCTCATACTTAACCCTATCGGCTTTACGAATTACAACAAGGGTTCTGAATGGGTGGGCTACCCCACCCAAAAGCCACTAGCCTTGCTTGAGCACTTCATCAAGGCATCGTCCAATCCCGGGGACGTGGTGCTGGATCCATTCTGTGGGTGTGCGACGGCGTGTGTCGCGGCGGAGAAGCTGGGGCGACAGTGGGTGGGGATCGACATCTCGTCCAAGGCCGTCGAGCTGGTGAACATGCGGTTGCGGGAGTTCATGGGAGACCTGTTCCACGAACGGATGGTCACCGCCCGCACGGACGTGCCCCGGCGCACGGATATCGAGGCGCCCATCCCGTACCGGAAGCAGAAGCACGTGCTGTTCGGTCGGCAGGAGGGGCAGTGCAACGGGTGCAGGACGGAGTTCCTGTTCAGGATACTGGAGGTGGACCACGTAGTGCCGAGGTCTCGGGGCGGGACGGACCACGTGGACAACCTTCAGCTGCTGTGCCCCAACTGCAACCGGATCAAGGGAGACCGGGACATGGCATACCTGATGTCGAGGCTGGGGGTGGGGAGTTAGGGATGGATTCCGGCTCGGGGGCCGGAATGACGGAAAGAGAGGGGACTGGCCCCTGCCCTTCACTCATACTTTCCTTCGACAGGCTCAAGATAAACTAGAGGCTCAGCACGAGCGGCCCCTCCCCACAGAATGGATTCCCGATCGGAGTCGGGAATGACGGGGGAAGAGGGGGGATAGATTCCTCGCGCGGCCTCGGAATGGTGGGGGGGAATGGGTCGGTGTATAGTGCGTAGAGTTGCCGGGGCCCTTTGCCGGCGGGTTCGGGTTGTTCGACGGTTTCGAGGGATGTTAGAGGCGAGGTTTGAATCATGGCTAGCAATGGCATGTCCAGCGGTGTGACAGCGGACGCCGACGGCCACATTATGGAGCCCGGGAACCTGTGGAAGGAGAACCTGGAACCCCAATACCGGGACAGGGCTATGCAGGTGGTGAGGGGAGACAATGGGCTTGACTATCTGGAAATAGACGGGAGCAGGTCCCAGGTCCTCGATGGCGCCTTGGGATTCCTGGGAATCCTGGACGAAGCGGCAGCCTGGAGGTCGAAGGAGAAAAAGCCGGAGCTCATGAACTGGGAGGACTGCAGGACTCCCGGTTCCAGGGACCCCCACGCCCGGATAGATTGGATGGATGCCCAGGGAATCGACTTGGCATTTCTCTACCCTTCGCTGGGGCTCAACTGGCAGACGGAGTGCGGAGACGCGGGGCTCGCGGCCGCCTACTGCAGGGTGTACAACGACTGGATCATCGACTTTTGCCGCCCCTACCCGGACAGGCTCATCCCCATCGCCATGATCTCGCTCATGGAAGTGGACAATGGGGTCGAGGAGGTCAAACGGGCGGCGAGGCTCGGGGCGAAGGGGGTCTACATGTTCCCGAATCCCCCGGTGAACGGGACACCGTACGGAGAGGAGTACTACGATCCGTTCTGGGCCGAAGTGGAGGAGACGGGGTTGCCCATCGGCATTCACGTCAGCAGTACGCCGAGGTACGTGGGGCACGACCTGTACAAGGCCACCTTTACCAGCAACGGGTGGTGGTACGGGCTGATGCAAAAGCTGGACTGCCAGCTGGCCTTCACCACCTTCTTCCATGGAGGCGTTTTCGAACGGTTCCCGCGGCTGAAATTAGGCGTAGTGGAAGCCCATTGCGGATGGATGCCGGCCTGGCTGGATGCCATGGACTCGGCCATGCTGCGCGAGCCGGACGCCAAGCTGCTTCCCAGCGATTACTTCAAGCGCCAGTGTTGGATATCGGGTGAGCCCGACGAAAAGGCGTTTTCCTTCACCGCGCAGATGCTCGGCGCAGACAGGCTGGTATGGGGTTCCGACTACCCCCACGGAGAAGGCCATACCGACCCGTTGGCGGAATTGAAAGAGAGCATCGGCAATCTCCCCGAACGAGACCAGAGACAGATCATCGGGGAGAACGCGGTGGACCTGTACGGGCTCGCCTCCTAGAGTCGCCTCGGCAACCTATAGCGTATGTCGGCGCATCGCGGCCGACACGGGGAGGGGATGGATTCCCAATCGGGGTCGGGAATGACGTAGGCGCCCACCCCGCTCATACTTCCCTTCGACAGACTCAGGATAAACTAGGGGCCCAGCACGAGCGGCCCCTCCCCCGGCTGATTCCTTTTCCTTCTGCGATGGGCCGCCACTCACACCGCTCATCCTGAGCCTAGTCGAAGGGTTGAGGGGAGGACCCGATACTCGCGTACTTTGGCAGGGCCATTCCCCCCGCTCATACTTTCCTTCGACAGGCTCAGGATAAACTAGGGGCCCAGCACGAGCGGCCCCTCCCCTCGGGATGGATTCCCGATCGGGGTCGGGAATGACGGTAAGGGGAGGGTAGGATGGCGGGGAGGGCCGACAAGCATTTGACCCTTCTTCGCGTACGTCCATATAATTGCCCCCAACTTTCGCACCGTTCTCCCGTATATTCACCATGATCCAGCAGGTCGAGGAGCTTACGTCCAGGGCGCTTTCGGAGCTTGAGCCGTTGGCCGAGCCGGACGCGTTGGAG
>JAAXHX010000433.1 GCA_012270635.1 Dehalococcoidia bacterium
CTTATTGCCAGGGGCCTGAGCCGAGCATCGACGTCACCCAGCCAATCGTCAAAGCTCTTCTTCGGCGGCATGCCCGTCACCCCGCCTTACTTGGCCTCGGGGACCAGGGTGAGTAGGAACTGCAACACCAGGTTGGCCGCAAGAAGAGACGTTATTTCCGAGATGTCGTACACCGGGGCGACTTCCACTATGTCGAATCCGACCGCCCCGACCCCCCTCAGTCCCTTCACCAGCGCCATCGCCTCACGGCTGGTCAGCCCCGCGACCTCCGGCGTTCCGGTGCCCGGGGCGAACCCCGGGTCTACGCTGTCGATGTCATAAGAGATGTGCACCGGGCGGCCCTTGGTCGCCGCCTTTATCTTCTCGATGGTGGGCTCGACCCCCGTATGCCAGAACTCCTCGCCGGTGATCACGGTGATTCCCGCGGCCCTGACGTTCTCCACTATGCCCATGGAGGGCCTGCCCCGAATCCCCACCTGCACCGACGTGGCGGGGTCCATGATCCCTTCGTCCGAGGCGATGCGAAACATGGTCCCGTGATGCAGGGGCATGTCCTTGGGCGGCTCCCAGAAGTCGGGGTGGGCGTCGAAGTGGACCAGGGATATCTTCCCGTGTTTCTTGTACAACGCCCTCAGAATGGGCAGGGATACGGTGTGGTCGCCGCCCAGGCAAACGGGAAAGACGTCCTGGGATATGATGTCCGTCACCGCGCTCTCGATTCGTCTCACCGCCTCTTCGATATAGCCGAAGGGCATCTCGATGTCCCCGTAGTCCACGATGCGAAGGCTCTTGAAGGGCTCGGTGAGCTCTTCCGTTTCCAGGCCGTGCTGACCGACGTGCATGGACGAAGTCCGTATCCCCCTGGGCCCGTACCTCGCCCCCGACCGGATGATCGTTCCTAGGTCCAACGGGAACCCGACTATCGCCACGTCCGCCTTGGACATATCCCGGGAGCCGGGGATCTGCATGAAGGTGTTCGGAGTCCCGTATCGGGGCCCCTGCTGCCATGCCTCGGGCATCAAGCGGTTTTCTTCAACGTTACCCATGTAAAATGACTCCGATTACTGCCTTGTCCCATCCTTCGGCGTTGACGGAGATGGTAGCATATCGCCGTAATGTCCCGGGCGGACGAGGAAGGACGATAGCCTCAGGAGGTGACCCGTGCCAACCACCCTTACCGGAAGCTACGTTTCCGCCGACGGACACGTCGTCGAGCCCAAGGACCTGTTCACCTCCCGCATGGACCCGAAACTCGCGGAAAAGGCCCCCCACATCGAGTCCCGGGAGTCCGGCGACTTCTACGTCATGGAAGGTTTCGGCGAGTTCGCCATCGGCCTTTCCGGCGA
>JAAXHX010000434.1 GCA_012270635.1 Dehalococcoidia bacterium
AAGGTGCCGAAGCCGCAGTCGGGGTTGAGGTATACCTGCTCGGGCTCGAAGTAGTCCAGGGCTTCGTGGACCCGCTCGACGATCTGGTCAGGGCTTTCGATCTCCTCGGTCCTGGGGTTCACGACCCCGAGCCCGATCTCTTTTTCGTTGCGGTACTCCTTGAACACCTCCATCTCACCGGCTCTCGGGGTGGCGTATTCGAGGACGAGCTGATGGATGTTCATGGCCATGAGGTAAGGGAGCAGGGGGCCGTAGTTGCCCCGGAGGAGCACGTCTTCCCGTCGGCTCCAGTTGCCCCGGCAGACGTGGACGCCGAACCTGACGCCATCGATGCCCTCTACGGTCTCATTCATCATGCGGACGGCGGACTCGAGCTCGTCGCGGGGGTCTCTGCGGGTGGCCATGGCGGCGCACATGAAGGTCTCGGCGCTTTCGTCGCCGTAGACTACCTGGGATAGGGTTGGTTCGTCGAACTGAATGAAGTCGACGCCCCGGTCTTTCAGGGTGAGCACCTCTTCCCGCAGTATGCTTATCACGTCCCTGGAGAGGTCTTCCTGGTCGGGGTAGGCGGTGTCGGATAGGCCCTCGAACCAGGCGGACTTGGTGAGGAGGTAGGGACCGGGGAGGGGGACCTTGGTCTGCCTGTTGGTGTGCTCCATGAGGAAATCGGCTTCGTCCAGGGCCAGGGGTTTGCGGGCCGACAGCCTGTCGATGGCTATGGGACTCTTGATGGCGAAGGCGGGCACATCCAGGGCCCTGAGGATCTCCTCGAAGGAGGCACGGTCTTTCATGTAGTCCATGAGGTCGGACACCTTCATGAGTCTCATGCCGTTCAGCTTGTCCACGGCGAAGGAGTAGAAGTTGTCCCTTCGCATTTCGCCGTCGGTGATGACATCGACGCCCGCGTCCTCCTGGTACTTGATGGCCAGGAGGACGGCCTGGTCGGCGATCTCGTCGAACTTGTCCTGGGAGAGGTCTCCGGCCTGCTTCTTGCGAAGGGCCTGCACTACCCAGGGGGGTCGGGACCAGCTGCCGACTACGGAAACGGGGAACAGGTTGTTGTTAGACATGCGCTAATCCGTCGGGTGAATATGGGGCGACTATCGGGTTGGCCTGAGAGATTATAGCGCATGTTGGAGGGTGCGGCTCGCCTCATGGGAACCATCACCCTAATTCAGTGCCGGGAAGATGAGAGGCCATTTGGACGACGCGGAGGGTTTTATTGGGGTGGGCCGACTCCTATAATTCGGGACCATAACGGGAGGTGAAGGCCAATGGACAGCGATTCTCTTCCGATTCTTCCAACCAGTGTGGTCGGGAGCTACGCGTATCCCGGCTGGCTCCTGACGGCCCTGGAGCAGATAGAGCAGGACAAATACGGCGCCACCGACATCCGGGAGGTGTACGACGATGCGGTCAGCATCGCCATCCTCGACCAGGAGCGGGCCGGCATCGACATCGTGTCGGACGGGGAGATGCGTCGGTGGTACTTCGTGCAGAGCTTTACGAAGAGGATGACGGGGATAGTGGAGGAGCCGCCGCTTCGCAAGACGGGCCTGTACGGGTACGACAGCCCGTCCCGGTACAGGGCGGTGGAGAGGGTGACCTTCCCCCGTGGACTGGGGATAGTGGAGGAGTACAAATTCACCAGGACGCACACCCGCAGGCCCATCAAGGTCACGTGCCCCGGGCCCCTGACCATGACCATCCACGTGCGCCCGGGGAGCGCTTACAAGAACCGGTTGGAGCTGTGCTGGCAGCTAACGGAGGTGATCAACGCGGAGCTCAGGGCCCTGGTCTCGGAGGGGGCCCGATTCATCCAGCTGGACGAGCCTTCGTTCGCAATAGTGCCCGGAGAACTGGACGAATGGGTCCGGCTGTACAACGCGTGCGTCGAGGGGGTGGAGGCCAAGCACGCCCTGCACATCTGCTTCGGGAACCTGGCAAGCAGGCCGCGGGGAAAGCGGTCGTACGGGTGGATGTTTCCTGCGCTGAATGACGTGAAGGCTGACCAGCTGGTGCTGGAGTTTGCGAACCGGGAGATGCGGGAGAGCGACATTTGGAGGCGGTTCGACGGAGAGAAGGAGCTCGGGGCGGGGGTGGTGGACATAAAGTCGTTCTACGTGGAGACGGCCGAGGACGTGGCGGAGAGGACTCGGGAGCTGCTGCAATACGTCCCCGGCGAGAAGCTGCACCTCAACCCCGACTGCGGGTTCTTCCAGCTCCCGCGCTGGATTTCTTGCCTGAAGCTAAAGGCGCTGGTGAAAGGGGCAAGGTTGGTGCGGGGAGAGCTTGGTGGGTAGAGAGGGCATCCTCAACCGGCTTGACGACGCTTCAAAAGGCCGTAACGTGCCCGGGGCCTGGGTTGATAGAAGCGCTCCATATAGGTCAATTTGACGCCTGCACGCGATAGCCTGCATGGTCGGATACCAGGGGCGGGGAAGGCTTCAGCACGTTGTTAAGAGCGATGATGTGCTCGGGGCCCGTGGCGCAACAACCCCCGACGATGCCGGCGCCCATGTCAAGCCAGTCCCGTCCGAAGTCGGCGAGGCGAAGGGGGCTGTAGCCGGAGAGGAGGTCGCCGCCCTTGTGGACACGGCCACTTACTGGCGCCATGGGGTTGTACCCGACGTTGGCATAGGCCCCGACCACCCCATCAAAAGCCTGGCGTAAACCGATTAAGCCGACGGAAATGCACTCGGGGCGGCTGCACATCAGGAGGATGCCCTCCACGGGGTGGCCTCCCAGGGCCTTGGCGAGGTCGGTGAGGGTCTCGCCGTACTGCATCCAGCCGTACTCGGTGATGTGCCGGACTCCGAGGAACACGGGAAGGCCAATGGTGGCGCAGGCGTCGACGGCGGCAACGCAGTCCTCGATATAGCCGACGTACTCGGCGAGAAGGGCGTCGACGCCAAGGGCGGCGAGGACTCTGCCGGGGCCGGTGAACTCCTCGGCATAGCGCTCGGGGCCGAGGGTCCGGACGTCGGACTGGGTGTAGGGCTTGCGGTAGTCCTGTGTGTAGGGCGCAGCGATGCCGCCGAAGACGTAGGCGTTGGGGTTGATGGCGTCCCGGGCGCGCAGAGCGTTTTCGCCGGCGGCGTGGGCATACTTCTCCCACTGCTCTCCGAGACCTATCAGGCCCAGACGGCTGCGGGTCGCCCAGAAGTTGTTGCTGATTATGATGTCGGAGCCGACGCGCAGGTAGTCTTGGTGCACTTGCTGGACCACGTCGGCATAGTCGACGTTGGCGGTGGCGGACCAGGCGAGGATTTCGGAGTCGGCGGTGGCGTCTATGAGGACGTTGGCGCCCCTTCTCTGAATTTCGGAGCCCGTGCCGCCGTCCATGAGGAGGGGCTCACCCATGTTCAACCTTTCGATGATTCCCGTTTGAGGCATGGCGTCCTCCCACAGCTTCGGATTGCCGCTAGTTTAATGCGATTTGGGAGGTGGGGGAAGGTGGGGGGAGGGTGTGATATATAATCGGGCCGGTTTCCCTATCTCGAGATTGCGGAGAGTTGCGATGGCCAAGATTAGGACCGTGCTGGGTGACAAGGACCCGGCGGAGCTGGGACACATCCTTCCCCACGAGCACACGTTTTTCCATTTGCTCGGGGCTCCGTCAGACCCCGCGGCGGCCTTCGACCGAGAGAAGGCCGTGGAAGAGGGGGCAGCCCAGCTGAGGGCGGTGGGAGAAGAATTCGGAATATCGGGGCTGGTGGACTGGACGCCCCACGACCTGGGCCGAGACATGGGGCTCATGGTTGAGCTTTCCAGGGCTTCTGGGTGGGACATCGTGGCGTCGACGGGGATCTTCGGTGCGTGGGGGTATCCGGCCTACTGGGAGGCGCAGAGTACGGCGGCGATAGAGGACTTCTTCACCCGGGAGATCGAGGAAGGGGCGGTGGATGAGGGTGTGAAGTGCGGGGCGATAAAGGTCGGGACCCTGTTGCAGCCTCACGAAAGGCCCTCCGGGTCGGTGTCCTCCCCGGACCGACTTCTGTCCGGCCGCGACCGCCGAGTCCTGGAGGTGGCGGCCCGGGTTCAGGCCAAGCTGGGCGTGCCCGTCGTGACGCACACCGACTCCCTGGACTGGCCCCTGGGAAACGTGGGGCTGGCGCACATAGACACGCTGGTCGGGGCGGGGGCGGACCCTGAGAAATGCGTCATCGGGCACGTTTCCCAGACCACGAACGTCGATCACGTCATTGAGGTGCTGGAGAGGGGGTGCTACGTGGCTTTCGACACCATCGGGATCGAGACGGTGGTATCGGACTGGACGAATTCGACAATGGTGGCGGAGTTGGTCGGGCTGGGTTACGAAAAACGGATCTTATTGTCCCATGACCTGTTCGTGAAGGAGGTGGGAAGGCCGCCGGAGTCGGGCCCGACGGCGGGGGAAGGCCATGCGCCGGACTACGGACACGTCCAGAGAACGTTCGTGCCGTGGCTGCGGGAGGCGGGGGTGTCGGAGCAGGCGATTCGGGAGATGACGGCGGAGAATCCGAAGAGGGCGTTCGCGTATTGAGGTAATTTCGCCCACATCCGCGGGGAGGTAGGTCTTCGGCCTTGGCATGGACCATCTAGGATGGTGGTATTCCCCGTTCATACTTCGACAGGCTCAGCATGAGCGGCCCCAGCCCCGTTCGTATTTCGATGGGCTCAGCATGAGTGGTCCAGACACTATCGGAGAGTGGAAGAAACAGGGTAGAGGATGGAGAGACGGGATGAGATATAACGTGATTTCTTCAGACGGGCACGTTGACCTGGCTTATCTGCCGCCCGAGCTCTTCGTTGAGAATGCGTCGACAAGCCTCGTAGCCCGGATGCCGAGGGTGGTGGACAAGGGTGAGGGGCCGGAATGGTGGGCCGACGGGATGTATCTTGCCGTATCGGGGCGGCGGACCAAGGCCCTGCTGACGCCGGAGAATGAGACCCGGATAGGCAGGATAGCCGAAACGGGGTTTTACGAAGACGCGGCGCAGGGCAGGCCCCGGTCCACGGACCCGGACTTGAGGCTCGCGGACCAGGACAGGGACGGGGTGGACGCGGAAGTCATCTATGGGCTCACGTTCATCGGAGGGCGGTTGATGGCGGGCTACAACTTCCCGGGTGGAACCCGGGTCACGGCGCCCAACCCCGAGGTGGTGGAGGAAGTGTTTCGGATTTACAACAACTGGATGGCCGACTTCTGCCGGAAGTCGCCGGGAAGGTTCGCGGGTCTGGCCTGCCTACCCAACAACGACCCGACCACCGCTGCGGCGGAACTTCGGAGGGCGGCATCGATGGGGTTGAGGGGGGCGGAGTTGGACGTGCACGGGGCGGGGCTACCGGTGTATTACGAGGACTGGGACCCGCTTTGGGAGGCATCGCAGGAATGTGGGATGCCCATCTCCTTCCACCTGCTGAACTGGGGCCCGAGGGAGCCTAAGGCTCCCGACGTACCGAAATACAACCGGATCTGGTGGACGATGGACATGGTGTTGTCGCCGCTGTTTGGGGCGGAGTTCCTGGCCTCGATCTTGCTGTCGGGGGCGTGCAAGAGGTTTCCGGGCTTCAAGTTCGTGCTGGGGGAATGCGGGGCAGCGTGGGTGCCGTTCATGCTGGACAGGCTTGACTACGAGTGCACGGGGTTCCCGGGACTGGAGGCCAGCCCCGTGGAGTACTGGCGACGCCAGGGTCACACAACCTACCAGGACGAGGACTTGGTGGCGGACCTCATCGGGAAGATAGGGGAGGACAACGTGATGTGGGGGTCGGACTACCCGCACCCCGACAGCGTATGGCCCGACTCCCAGCAGATCATCGAAAAGAACCTGGGTCGGGTCCGGGACACGGGCCTGCGGCGCAAGGTGGTATGCGAAAACGCCGGTCGGTTGTACGGGTTCATTTAGCCTGTAGACGGAGTTTATATCAGGAACCAAATGCCCTCCTTGCCTAGGCGAAGGTCACAATGAGACTAGGTGTTGTCTACGCTCTAACCCAAGGGGAAGAAATAGTATACATTGGTGAATCCATTAACCTAAGGGGTCGGGTTAAAACACATCGCCTGTCTAAAGCCTTCGACTCTGTGCTGCTCCTCTTCGAGGGAGACGAGAATAAATGCTTTAAGAAAGAAGCCCAGCATTTGTTAGACCACTATGTGGCTCATGGGCGGATGCCCTTATACAACCGCTGCCGAGTCATTTCATTACGACGCAGGCTTCGCCTGTTAGAGGTAAATGGCGGGTTACGCCCCAGGGCTCTAAATCGCATTCGTAAGGGTTTGGCAAATTGCTGTACACGCACCTTTATTTCTGATTAGGAGAAAGAAGGACCGAGACCGCATCGGGGTCCGGGGGAAGGTAGGTAAACCCGGCCCTTTCTGCGTACATCCTGTCGACGTGGGAGTCTCCGACGTGGATGGCGCGGTCGGAGGGGAAGCGGGCGAGGACCTGGGGAAGCTCATACTTCAGCGACGTGAAGTCGACGTCTATGCCGTGGGTGCGCCACAGGTTGGCCTGGTCGGAGTGAGTGCGGTCGGAGCAGCTGCCGATCACGTGGCCCAAGGCCTTGACCCGCCTGACCAAGGCCAGGGTGATGGGGCCCGGGGGGTCTCCCACTTCCAGGGTGCCGTCTACGTCGAAGCTGAAGAGGTATCTCACGGGAAGGTATGATACTACGGAAGGGGGGATAGATTCCGGCTCGGGGGCCGGGATGACGGGGAGACGGTGGCCTACTTCACTATGACACTTAAGGGGGAAAATATGGCAATCGTGCGCTTGTATCGCGGGGAGGACGGGCGTTCGCACTTCGAGGATATCGAACCGAAACTCGAGCCCTTGGCGGACGGGTGGCCGCAGGACGCCCGGGCGGTTACGCACTCGGGGATAGTAGTGCAGCGATTCGACCCGGAGCGGTCCAACCCGTGGCATCACGCACCGGGAAGGGTCGCGGTGTTCACCATCACCGGGTCGGTGGAGATCGAGGTTGGCGGCGGCGACAAGCGGGTGATAGGACCGGGGGACGTGCTGATAGCCGAGGACGTCACGGGCGAAGGACACTACACCCGGGAAGTGGGCCCCGAGGCCCGGGTCTCGGTGTTCGTTCCGTTGGGTGAACAAAGACAGGTTTGACAGGTTGGCGGCGGGGGGATATGTTTCGCTGAGCGAGAGGCCCGTAAGCAGGAACAGCCAGGAGGAGTGCCATGGCGAGAATG
>JAAXHX010000435.1 GCA_012270635.1 Dehalococcoidia bacterium
TGAAACTGAACCCAGTATCACCGATGGCTGACGCCGTTGGCAACGGAATAAGCCCTCAACGCTCAGATCACTGCCTGATATGCGCCAACGATCGGCCTCGGATTGACCCGGAGCCTAGTCCCGCCACAGGTTGAAGGTCAGAATCCGCCGAATCCACCGCCTGACGTGCGCCCAGAAGAGATCCCTGCGCACCCTCTCCAGCGTCTCCGTCCGCCAGCGCACCTGCGACCTCCGTTCGAAGCTGTCCCAGCGGTACGTGCTGGGAGGCATCGTCAGCTCGTGCTCGCCGACCAGGGCGATCTCCAGCTCCCTGAGCCGCTCCTCGTTCGTCAGCCACTCCACGCCCCCGCCCTCGGCCGGGTGGTTCGTCCTCAGCCTTCGCCACTCGTCCACCAGTGGCCACGCCTCACCGAAGACCTCCTCGTCGCCTGGCTGAGGCTCCATCGTGATCACCAGTGGCCACGCCTCACCGAAGACCTCCTCGTCGCCTGGCTGAGGCTCCATCGTGATCACCGATGGGTGCGTCCGCCTGTATTCCTGGAAGTGCCCCCTGCGGGGCGGTCGCCGTTCTTCGTGCGCGGCCCCATCAACCCCGTCTTCCTCGGTGTGAGGCTCCACGCCTTCCGGTCCGCTCGCCATGCGACCACCGAGGCCGGTTTCCACCTCAGCGAGCCTCTTATCCAACTCACCCAACCGCCGGGCATATTCTGCCCGCACGTTCTCAACGGTCTCGCGAAGCTCTTCCATGTCGTCGAGCAGCTCCTCGCCCAACGCCTCCGTGGCTTCGACCTGCTCAGATTCGCCGTCGTCAGCCTCACCTTCGCGCTGATCAATGAGCCGGGTCATGAGCGCCTCTCGCAGGTGCACCGACAACCGGCCGTTCTTCATGCTCCGGGCCACCGTCTTGTAGTTGACCCCCAGGGTCCTGGCCGCCCTGATCTTGCCCTCTCTCTTCACCAGGTCGTTCAGGAGCGCCTCCAGCTTCACCTCGTGAACGCTCTCCAGGCTGGGAGCGTCCTTCGCCGTCAACTCGCCGTGGTCCATCTCGCACTCTCCTCTCACTTCCCTCCGAGGGAACTTCCATAGCTGGCCCTGGGAACCCGCGTCTCGATCTCAGGCTGCCCTTCGAGGGAACTTCCGTAGCTGGAGCTGTCCTGTAGGGCCGGAACCGGCGCCGGAACCGAAGTGCTGTCTCCAATTGTCCTATAGGGGGCCTGTCGCCCCAGTTTCAGCTTCGTGAGAACCCTACTTCCCTCCGAGGGAACTGTCGTCTTTTCCTGTACACGTCCATGACACCACGAACGACCCCGGGATTCCCATGCGTCATAACGGGGGGTGAGCATGCCCGGGGGCGAGCATGTCCCCGGGGGCGCATGCACCCCCCGTTATATGTCGTTGGAATGGCCCGCCGGACTCCTCACACTCGATTGCATGAGCTCCGGCTCGACATCCCTGCGAGGAGGAGGCGAGTTGTCAACGCAAGCGAGTATCCGATCAAGACGTGCCGGGAGGCTGATGTCCCTGGCGGCTGCGCTGCTGCTGGCCGCGCTACTGACGGTCCCGTCGAGCGGGACGGCATACGCCCAGTCTCCACCCGTAGACGGGATCGAGCTGGTCAACGCGAACCGGGACTTCGTCGAGCGCAAGAAGAGGGGCGAGTTCACCGCCCGTCCCGTCTTCGACCGCGAGATCGAGAACCTGTTCTACGCCGTCCGCGACGCCGATACCGGCGACTGGATATCCGCCATGTA
>JAAXHX010000436.1 GCA_012270635.1 Dehalococcoidia bacterium
CCAGCTCCACCATCATCGTATACCCAAGCCAGCGGGCCGCGGCAACCGAGTTCGGGACCATTGAGATCACGGTCTAGGCACGAAGGACAGAGTCATGCACGAGGACATCGACCCGATCACCTTCCAGGTTATCAAGAACAGCCTACTGTCCGCCGCCGAGGAGATGAAGGTAGTCCTGGCCAAGACCGCCTATTCGCCCATCCTCAAGCTCGCGGGAGACTACTCCTGCGGCATTTTCGACGCCTCGGGCAACATGGTTGCCCAGGGCCCCGACATACCCATCCACCTCGGGTCCATGCCGCTGTCCGTCAAGGCGATACTGGCAAGGGCCAACGACATCGCCCCCGGGGACGTGTTCATCCACAACGATCCCTACTTCGGGGGGTCCCACCTCCCCGACGTCAACGTCATCACGCCCGTCTATCTCAATGACGATCTGCTTCTCGGATTCACCTGCGTACGGGCCCACTGGCCCGACGTCGGTTCGGCCAGCCCCGGCTCCTACGGAGCAACCACCGAAATATACGGCGAGGGCCTCCGGCTCCCGGGCGTGCGCCTCTTCACCCAGGGTCAACTGAATAGGGACATAGACGACCTGATCTTTTCCAACGTCCGCACCCCCGAGGAGCGGCGAGGCGACCTCAGGGCCCAGGTGGCCGCCAATCATCGGGGCGCCGTTCGGGTGCAGGGCCTCGCCGAGAAATACGGCGTCGACCTGATCCGCGAAATGATGCAGGGAATCCAGGACTACTCCGAGCGCATGATCCGAAATCAGCTCGACCGGTTCGACGACGGAGAGTTCTACTACGAGGACTTTTGCGACGGCGACGGCATCCTGGGTATCGGACAGACCGAGGACCAGCCCATCAACATCCGCCTCCGGGTCAACAAGGTGGACGACCACCTGACCGTGGACTTCACGGGCTCCGACGGCCAGGTGGACGGCCCGATGAACGCGCCTCTCGCCGTCACCGCCTCGGGTGTCTACACCGCGGTCAAGATGATCGCCGACCCCAACGACCTCATCCCGCCCAACTCCGGCACGTGGCGGGCCATAGGCGTCAACGCCCCCGAGGGGTCGGTGGTCAACGTCCTGCCCCCGGCGCCCGTGGTCTTCGCCAACCACGAGATGACCCACCGGATATGCGACATGGTCTTCGGGGCGGTGGCCCCCGGGTACCCCAACAACGTGCTGGCCGGTTCGCAAGGCACCTCGGCAATCCTGACCGTCGGCGGACTCCACCCCAGGACCAAGCGCCGCTACGTGAGCTACGAGACCGTGGCCGGAGGCATGGGCGCCCGACCCAACCAGGACGGCATCAGCAGCGTGAAGGTGGGCATTTCCAACACCATGAACTCGCCGGTGGAGCAGATAGAGATGCGCTTCCCCATCATGATCGACCGGTACGAGCTCATCAATGACTCGGGAGGGGCGGGGAAGTACCGTGGGGGCCTCGGGGCGAGACGCGTGACCCGGGTAATGGGTCACACGGCCATGGTTACCACCTGCTGCGAGCGCATGATATCCGCACCCTTCGGGCTGCGGGGCGGCAAGGCCGGCGCGGTCAGCCGCATCCGAATGATAGACAAGGAAGGCAACGAGAGTGAAGTGGCGGGCAAGGGGCCGCCCTTCCCCATGGCCGACGGCGGGGAGATCTGGTACGACGTCGCGGGTTCCGGCGGCTACGGCAACCCCAGCGAGCGGGACCCCGAGGCCGTGCGCCAGGACGTTATCAACGAATACGTCTCCGAGGAAGCCGCCGCCAGGGACTACGGAGTCGATCCCACAGACATGCGCTGTCCGTATTGCGGGTCAGCCCAGGACCCTGACGGGTAGCCGAGGCTTCGGCCTCTCACTTGCGCCAGACGGAAGACCCGCCCACCTTGACCACCGGGACGTCGTCCTGGTTGGTGAAGAGGGCCTCCTTCTTCAGAAACACCATCGGGCCCGAACGGCCCGTCTTCGGATAGACGTCGGTCACCCTTATAGAGGCGGTCAACACGTCGCCCGGCCTGATCGGCGCAAAGGGCTCCACCGAGTAGCCCGCCAGGTAGAGCACGCCGTCGAATTCCAGCCGCAGGTCCGGGGGTTCCCAATCGTCGATTAGCAAAACGGGCAGGGACGGGGGTGCGATGATCGCTTCGGATTCCCCGTCGCCCGTGAACCTGGGATTCGTATCCTCAATGGACAGCGTTAAGAGGCTGATCATCTCCCTGGTTATGCGGAAGGGCCCGGCCTCGTAGGTTGTATTGAGGATCTCCCGGTTGAACCGGTATGCAAAGTCTTCCGCCATGCAGATTACCGGGCCGGAGTCAGGTCTTCCAGCCGCACGGGTTCGAACGCCCCCGACCTCAGCTCTTCCACCAGCTCTTCCATGCTGTTGACGGCGTTCTGAAACCGGGTCGCGTATTTGCCTATGGCGTTGACGAAATGGGCGTCGCTCCCCCCTATCCCCCTATAACCCCGCTCTTCGGCCAGCTCCTGCGCCCGCTGGTTCTCGGCGGCGGAACTTCCGCCGTTGAGGGTCTCCACCACATCCACCTCGGGCGCCGACGCCCCGTTCTCCACGAACTCCCGCAGTCCTATCCTCTTCCGCCCCGGGTGCGCGGGCACCGGAAAGGCCCCCGACGCCTTGGCCTCCCGAACGAGGGTCACGGCGTCCATGGTCACATCGGTGAAGTCAAACTTGTCGAGCAGGTAATCGTTGACGCCGTACACCAGGATGTGGCCCCGGTTGGTGTCGAGCTCGGTGGCCTTGAATATCCTGATCCCATACGCCTCTTCGAGCTCCGAGTAGTCCGAACCCTTATCGAAGCCCCGGTGTTCCGTGAGCACTATCGCGTCCAGCGCGCCCTTCTTCTTGACCACCTTGGAAATCCATTTGGCGTACTGCTCCACCGTGGCGCGCGAATCGTCGGAGAATACGGAGTGGGAGTGCATGTCGATGATCATCCGGTCGGCCCCTGCTGGCTTAGGTTCGTGGGTGCGCTGCTACTTTAGCAACCGGCCCGTCTTCGGGTCAAGGACAACGGGGGCGGGCAGGTCTATCTACTGAACGTATCGTAAACGGCGTCCAGGTACTTGGCCTTGCCCTCGGGGCCCGAGCCGTAGCTGTTCTGGGCGAACAGTACCGAGTCCACGAAGCTTTCGAATTCACCTACCCTGCGGCGCACCTCGTCCACCGAACCGATTATGGAAAAGGCCTCCACCATCTCGTCCGGGACGGCCTCGATGACTTCCGGGCAGTAACCCTTCTTCAGGAACAGGTCCCTGATGGCTGCCGCCTCCCTGGCAAATCCGTGCCAGGCGAAGATGGCCTGGTACGGTTTGGTCACCGCAGCAAAGGCGATGGTGTCCTTGAAATCCCGGAGGGCCTGTTTCCTGTCCCCAGTGATGGCCACGCTGAGGCAGGCGCTAAAGTCGAAGTCTTGCCTCAGCCTCCCCGAGCGCTCCAATCCCTTGTTGACGTTGGGGAGCATGACCTCCTTAATCCACGCGGCGGAGCAGATGGAGTGGGGGATCAGGCCGTCGGCGACGTCCCCCGCCATCCGGCACATCCCTTCCTGCATGGCCCCCACGTAGATGGGAATGCGCTTCCGGGGCATGGGCTGGACCCTGTGCCAACCATCGATTTCGACGTCGTAATACTTGCCCTTGAAGGCGACCGATCTGCCCTGCGACGCCTCTTCAATCACGGCTCGTGTCACCTGAACGCACTCTTTCATGTGGGGCGCCGGCCTGCCGTGGGGGACGCCGTACCAGCGTTCGTTGATGGTGCGGAACCCCGGCGCCAGCCCGAGGGAGAACCGACCGTTGGACAGGTCATCGATGTCCAGGGAGGACAGCGCTGTCTCCATGGGGCTGCGGGTGAAGGCGTAGGCTATATTGGTGCCCAGGCCGATGGATTTCGTCTCCCGGGCGATGGCCGCGAGGGGAATGAAGGGCGAGTTGTAGTAATGGGTGGACCAGACACCGTCGAAGCCCGCGGCCTCGGCCCGCACCGCCGCGCCGACCTGAGCATCCATGCCGGCGTCGATGTCCAGGCCCAGGTAGTATTTCATCGGCGGCTACCGTTTTATGTCCAGTGCAACTCTCTTCACGGACTTCCGGGACCGGTCAGTTCGCGAACACCTCGAACAACCGCTTCTCGTATTCGTCGTGCAC
>JAAXHX010000437.1 GCA_012270635.1 Dehalococcoidia bacterium
AGCCCTCTGACGGCTCCCACGGGCCGGCCGTCGGGCGCCGAGAGCGGGGGCACGGCGAAGTGAGCACGGAACAGTTCGTAGGTGCCGTCTACCAGGTGCAGCTTCATATCGCCCTCGCGGGTGGAGATTATACATGGGTGGAGGCCCGGCGTTGTCTGGTATCCTCGTGGGAGCGAGAACCGAGGGGAAAGGCGAACGCCAACCTATGAAGGACAAGACGGTGTTGATAACGGGGGCCAACGCGGGCATCGGGCTGGCGACGGCGCTGGGGCTGGCAAAGCTTGGCGCTCGGGTCCTGATGGTGAGCCGGGACGAGGGGCGAGGGCGGAAAGCCCAGGCGCTGGTCAAAGAAAAGTCGGGCAACTGGGACGTGCACCTGCTCATTGCCGAGCTCTCGGACAGGGACTCCATTAGAGGGATGGCCCGCAAGGTGAGGGAAGAGTTCGGCGCGCTCCATGTTCTGGTGAACAACGCGGCCGTCATCCCGCGAAGGCGTGAGGTCACGGAAGACGGGTTGGAGATGCAGTTCGCCGTGAACCACCTATCTTACTTCCTGCTGACCGGCCTGCTGCTCGACATGCTCAAGGCGAATGCCCCGGCCCGCGTGGTCAACGTTTCATCGCAGGTGCATGCGGGGGCAACCATCGACTTCGATGATCTGCAGTCCGAACGGGACTACAGCCGAACACGGGTCTATGGGCGCTCCAAGCTGGCGAACGTGCTGTTTACCTACGAGTTGGCCCGGAGGCTGGAAGGGACGGGCGTCACGGCCAATTGCCTGCATCCGGGGGTGGTGGCGACGAATCTCCTCGCCGACGCCGCAGGGATGCCGCGCCCATTGAAGTCGGCGACCAGGGTGGTGGCGGTGACCGCCGAATCCGGGGCCCGAACTTCGATCTATCTGGCGTCGTCGGAGGAAGTGGAAGGGGTGAACGGGAAGTATTTTGTGAAACGGAGGGCAGTGGAGTCATCCCGGGAATCCCACGACAAGGCCGCCGCCCGACGCCTTTGGGAAGTGAGCTGCAAACTGACGGGCTTGGACCCTAACTGGGCCTGACCGAGGCCCCGGAACACCCCTAGGCCCCGAGGAATTCGAGTACCTGCCGGGCCGTTTCCTCGGGCTCTTCCAGGTGAAGGAAGTGACCCGTGCCGGGGATGACCACCTTGGTGAGGGGGCCTGAGAAGAAACCGTCCATCTGCTGGAAGGACTCCAGACGCTTGGGGCGGTCATGTGTGCCGTGGAGGGCAAGGGTCGGGACGGTGACCGGCCCGGCAGCCAGCCTTGTCTCGGTGTCCTCTAGGGCCGGGTCCCGGAGGTCGGGGTTGATGGCGTGGCGGTAGTAGTCCAGGGCGGCCTTCACGACACCCGGCTGTCGGAACGTCCCCTTCACCGACTCCAGCAGCTCGGGCGGGATGTCCCAGTTGGGAGAGGCGTTCCTCCACCAATCGACGATGAACTTGAAATC
Source organism: Dehalococcoidia bacterium (assembly GCA_012270635.1). Next base: position 1,467 of record JAAXHX010000437.1, read on the forward strand.
GTCATGGGGCAGGGTTTTCTCGGCGGATGGGAGTTGGAAATAGTAGGAATGCCAGGTGCCGCGTAGATAGTCGAAGTCCCTGTCAAGAGAGGCGCCGGAATGGGCGGAGCCAAGGGTTACGAGCTTGACGACTCGCTCGGGGGCGAGGGTCGCCGCGGCGTAGGCGGCAAGGGCGCCCCAGTCGTGGCCTATAACAAAGGCCGAGTCGGCCCCCAGTCCCCGGATAAGCCCCAGGGCGTCTTGACCCAAGACCGCCGACTGATATCTCCCGTCGGCGGGGATGGCCGTCGGAGCGTAGCCCCGCATGTAGGCCGCAACGGCCCGAAACCCGGCCTCGGCGAGTTTGGGAAGCAGGTGGCGATAGGTGAGAGCGTTGTCGGGGAAGCCGTGCAGGCACAGGACCAGGGGCCCGGACCCCGCTTCGACATAGCTAAAGTCTAGGGAATTCGCGGTTACGACCCTGATCTTGAAGTCCGGCATGAGGGGTAGGGTATGGGGTTTAGACGTCGGGTGCAAGGGGTCGGGAGCGTTGACGGATTGGGTGCACGCTCTCTAAACTTTTTCACATTCAGGGAGTGCATTTCGAAGGAGCAGAAGGAAACGGAGAAGACAATGGGCGAGTTGGACGGACAAGTTGCGATAGTTACGGGCGCGGGCAGGCTGAGGGGGATTGGGAGGGCGGCGTGTGTTGCGCTGGCCAAGCTGGGCGCCGACATAGTCCCCACGGGCACGGGCCGAAACCCGGCAACCTTCCCCGACGACGAGAAGGCGATAGGCTGGAAGGACATCGAAGGCACCGCCGAGCAGGTGCGGGCCCTCGGGCGGAGGGCCTTGCCCCTGGTGGTGGACGTGTCGGATGCGGAGCAGGTGGCAGCCATGGCGGAAAAGACCGTCCGGGAGTTCGGGCGCATCGACATCATGATAAACAACGCCGCCTACGCCCGCGGCGCCGATCGCGTCCCGACGGTCGTCCTGGACGACGCCATATTCAAGAGGGTGGTCGATATCAAGATCATGGGCACGTACCTGTGCTCCAAGGCCGCGGCGCAAGTGATGCTGGCCCGCGGGGAGGGTGGAAAGATTATCAACGTGTCGTCGGGGGCGGGGAAACGGGGCGACGCCGACACCCTGGCCTACTGCGCCGGATGCTTTGCCCAGGTCGCGATGACTCAAACCCTGGCCCATGAGCTGGGGCCGTACGGCGTGAACGTCAACTGCGTGTGCCCCGGGGCGGTGGACACTCACAGGATGGACGACCTGGTCTATTCCGATGCTTGGGGGCAGATGGCCCAGGAGACGCCCATAGGCCGGAACGGGACCGACGACGAGGTCGGGGAGTTCATAGCCTACCTGTGCACGAAAGCTGCATCGTGGATACACGGCCAGTCCATAAACATCGATGGCGGGCTCATCATGGAGCACTAGGGGTAAAAGAAAAGCAAAACACCGAGGGGGTTGGCCCAGCCAACCCCCTCGGTGTTTTATTGACTTTGACGGCTAGGGTCAGCGGAGGGCTGCTCTCTCTACGGTCTCGGTGATCCA
>JAAXHX010000438.1 GCA_012270635.1 Dehalococcoidia bacterium
CTCGAGGCGGTGGCCGGCGCCAACGCCCTCAAAGTAATCGATATCGAAAAGTCCCTGGGAGTCTACTGGGAGCCGACAATCCAGTCGGGACTCCTCTCGGAGGCTCCGTGGGTGGTGACCTTCTTCAACTGGGCCTACTCCCTCGGGTTCCTGCCCGTCCTGGTCCCGGGCGCCCTCATCCTGCTCTGCCTGCGCTACGATTCCTTCGTCTATTTCCGCAGGGTCTTCCTGGTGAGCTACGTTTTCACGTGGACCCTGTGGCTGGTCCTTCCCGTCACCCCACCCAGGCTGATGGTAGAGGAGGGTTTCATAGACTCCATCGAGGTTATGGGACCGGCGTTCTACAACAGCAAGGAGTCGATCGCCTACTACAACCAGCACTCCGCCATGCCCAGCATGCACTTCGGCTGGACGCTGCTTTTCTCGGTCATGCTTTTGAAGACCGGGAGTCGGGCCCTGCGGCTCCTCGGGATCATCTGCCCGGTTGTGGCCTTCGGGGCCATAATAGTCACCGCCAACCACTACTTTCTGGACGCCGTGGCGGGGGGCGTGATAGTCGGCCTCGCCTTCGGCTTATATCACCTGGCTCACCGCCCACCGAGGCCGCGCCCCGCCCATCCCCGTTCGTCGACAATGATAGCAAGAAGTGATGTCATATCCTCGTGATGCGGAAGCGCCGAAGGACTCTCGCCGCGATATTCGAAAGCCGTCAGGCACTTGTTGAGCGAGGCAGGAATCATCAATGTTGACCTATAAGGGGTATGTAGCCAAATTGGAAGAGGGCATCCTGTCCGGCCGCGTTGCCAACATCCGAGGCGTGGTCCATTGCCAGGCAGATACCCCGGCACAGCTTCAAAAGGAGTTCGAGATCTCCGTCGATGAATATATCGCTTTCTGCAAGGAAAGGGGATTGAAGCCCGAGAAACCCTGCTCCGGAAAGATATCTCTTAGATTCTCCCCGAAGGTACATAGGGCGGCTCTTTCAGCCGCAGTGAGCGAGGGCAAGAGCCTGAATGCTTGGATCACCGAGACCGTAGAGAGAGCAGCCCTCCGCTGACCCTAGCCGTCAAAGTCAATAAAACACCGAGGGGGTTGGCTGGGCCAACCCCCTCGGTGTTTTGCTTTTCTTTTACCCCTAGTGCTCCATGATGAGCCCGCCATCGATGTTTATGGACTGGCCGTGTATCCACGATGCAGCTTTCGTGCACAGGTAGGCTATGAACTCCCCGACCTCGTCGTCGGTCCCATTCCGGCCTATGGGTGTCTCCTGGGCCATCTGCCCCCACGCATCGGAATAGACCAGGTCATCCATCCTGTGAGTGTCCACCGCCCCGGGGCACACGCAGTTGACGTTCACGCCGTACGGCCCCAGCTCATGGGCCAGGGTTTGAGTCATCGCGACCTGGGCAAAGCATCCGGCGCAGTAGGCCAGGGTGTCGGCGTCGCCCCGTTTCCCCGCCCCCGACGACACGTTGAT
>JAAXHX010000439.1 GCA_012270635.1 Dehalococcoidia bacterium
TCGAACCAGTCCAGGTCCAGGTCGCCTTCTTCTATCTCCCCGTCAACAAAGGAGTCCTTAGACGCGGAAACGGGGTCTCTCTTGTTCCACACGCCCAGCATGTTGGCCCCCGGCCTAACGGCCTTTTCGGCCTCCTCCATGGTGTCGGCTACGTAGGTGGCGATCATGACGGCCAGCTTGTCGCCGAAGCCGTTCTCCTCGCCCCTAGCGTCACGGGCGGCGTCGTAGTAGGTGTTCCAGATCTCTCTTATCTTGCCCAGGGAAACGGTCTGGCACATGGTGGCTATGCCGCGCCTGCCGGCCAGTTCATGGGACCTGTTGGAGGTGGACATTTGGAATATGGGCGGATGGGGTTTCTGAACGGGTTTCGGATGAACGCCCAGGGCTATCATCTCGCCGTCCTCGGCGTGGTAGCGGGGGTCTCGGACCCAGGAGTTGGGTTCCCGCCAGCCGGGTTCGGGGAAGGTGTAGTGGCGACCCCGATACTGGAAGGCGTCCTGGTTCCAGGCATCGATGATAACGTCCAGGGCCTCGTTGAAGAACTCGGAGTTGAGCTTTGGATTGCGCCGGTCGCCGACGGCGTTGAACTGGGCGGAGGCCCGGGTGTCGAAGCCCCGGGCGACGCCGAAGTCGACGCGTCCGTCGGTGAAGTTGTCGAGGAGGGCGATGTCCTCGGCGACGCGCAGGGGGTGCCAGTCAGGAAGAATGGTTCCGCACTGGCCGATCCTCAGATGGTCGCTGTTTTTGATCAGGCCTGCGCCGAGGAGGATGGGGTTGGGGGAGGCCCGATACCAGCCGTCCCAGGCGAAGTGGTGCTCGGCAAGCCAGAGCCCCGTGAAGCCGCCCTGGTCTATCAGCCGCACCTCCTGGTGCATCTCTTCCATCAGAGTATCCCAGGAGTACATCTCTCCGACATGGTAGTAAGGCGTGCTATCGAACCTCATGTTTCACCTCGTGTCGAGCGGCGGGCTCCGGAGACCTGGGGCTAGGCGAACCGGGGAATGATGCGTTCGGAAAACAGGGACAGGGAACTCATGACCTGTTGGAAGGAGAGGCCGGGGAAGTTGAGGAAGAGGGCGATGTGTCGGCAGCCGGTCTCGGACCGGATGCGCTCGATCTGCTCGGAGACCGAGTCAACGGAGCCAACCAGTATCAGGTTGTGCTTGAGCTGGAAGTCGAACCAGTCCAGGTCCAGGTCGCCCTCTTCTAGCTCCTCTTCGATTAGCGTGGTGAGCCGGGCCTTGTGGGGGTTCACCGAGGACCAGGCGGCGAGACGGTTGGCGCCGGGCCTCACGGCCTGTACGGCCTCCTCGTAGGTCTCGGCGACGAAGGTGGGGCGCATGACGGCGACCCCCTCCCCGGTGGGAACCGGACTGCCGAGCCTCTCCGAAGCTCCCCGGTTGTGGGCGGCGAAGGCCTCTTTGATCCTGCCTATGGACAGGGAGGCGCACATAGCGTTGTATCCCTTCTGCCCGGCGTACCCGAAAGATCCCGTGGTCTCCGCCATCACGTAGACGGGGGGCCGGGGCTTCTGGTACGGGCGAGGGGTGACGCCGAGGGCGATCAGTTCGCCGTCGTCGGCGTGGTACTTGGGGTCGCGGACCAGGGGGTTGGTCTCGTACCAGCCGGGGGTCGGGTAGGTGTAGAACCGGCCCTTGTAGGAGAAGGCGTCGTTCTCCAGGGCGGCAACGACGATGTCGAGGACCTCGCGGAAGAGGGCGCGATTGCGCTCCGGGTCCCTACGGTCGGCTTCCTTGAAGAACTGGATGGTCGAGCGGGTGTTGATCCCGCGCCCCGCGCCGAAGTCGACGCGGCCCTTGGTGAGCTGGTCGAGGATTGCTATGTCCTCGGCGACGCGGATGGGGTTCCAGTCGGGGATAATGGCGCCGCACTGGCCGACGCGCATCCTGTCGCTCTCGGCGATCAGGTCGGCGCCCACTAGGATGGGGTCGGTCGGGGCCCGGTACCAGCCATCCCAGGCGAAGTGGTGCTCGGCAAGCCAGAGGCCGGTGAAGCCGCCCTGGTCCATGAGGCGCACCTCTTCCCGCATCTCCTTGACCAAGCCCTGCCAGGAGTAGTCCTCGCCGACGTGATAGTAGGGCGTGCTGTCGAAGCGCATGGGCTAGCGGAACCGGGGGATAACCTTGGTCGCGGCTAGGTCCAGGGAGTGCATCACCTGTTGGAAGGACAGGAGGGGGATGTTGAGGAAGAAGGCCAGATGGGGGCAGCCGGTCTCGCTTTCGAGGCGCTCTATCTGCTCGGAGACGGAGTCCGGGGAGCCGACGAGGATGAGGTCGTGCTTGAGTTGGAAGTCGAACCAATCTAGGTCCAAGTCGCCCTCTTCCAGCTCCTCTTCGCTGACCATGATCTTGCGGACCTTGTCAGGTTCGATGGTTATCCAGGAGGCGAGGAGGTTGGTCCCCTCCCGGGCGTCGGCCACGGCCTGCTCGTGGGTGTCGGCGATGTAGGTCGGGCGCATGACGGCCAGGTTCTGCCCGTAGGGCAGGTCCCGGCCCGCGGCTTCCGATGCGGCGTTGTTGTAAGCCCGCCAGGCGTCCCTGATGCGGCCGTGAGAGATGGAGAAGCACATGGCCCCGATGCCCTTGCGGGCGGAGTAGGCGTGAGAACTCGATGACTCCACCATGTTGAAGACCGGGGGATGGGGTCGCTGGAAGGGCCTGGGTGTCACGCC
>JAAXHX010000440.1 GCA_012270635.1 Dehalococcoidia bacterium
AGGTACATGGGCACGACGGCCAGCTCGTAGAAGAAGAACAGGAAGAACAGGTCCAGGGACAGGAAGACGCCGTAGACGCCGCAGACCAAGGCCATGAACAGGGCGAAGAAGTCCTTGGCCCGGGGCGTCGTGTTCCAGGCCATGAACACCGCCGTCACCATGACGATGCCGGTGAGCAGCACCATGGGAGCTGCGATGCCGTCCACGGCGAGGTGGAACGTCACCCCCAGGCCCGGCAGCCACCTGTACTTCTCGGTCTCGAACTGGTAGCCGCCGAGGTCGTTGTCGTAGGCGACGAATATGTAGATGGATAGAGCCAGGGTCACGGCGGCTATGGCCGCCATGGAATACTTCATCCACTCCCGCTTCTCCTCGGGCAGGAGCACGGCGATGACCCCGCCCGCGGCGGGCAGGAACAGGAGCGCTATTAATGCGTTGCCGTCCAGGTATGCCCCCTTACGCCGCCAGGGTGATAGCCACCACGAATATCAGGGCGCCCGCCGTTATCACGAGAACATAGTTGGACACCTGTCCCGTCTGGTGACGCCTCAGTATCCGGCTCATCTTCGCCGTAAACAGCCCCGTGCCATCGACCCCCGTGTCATTCACCACGTGCCGGTCAAACCAAGCTGTCGCCGCGCCTGTGGCCAGGACCACCCGGTCGATGGCCCACTGGTAGGCGTCGTCGAGATAGTACTTGTGGGATGCCGCGTGGCGCACAGGCGCCAGGGCCCGGTCCACGCCTTGGGGCAGCTTCATTCCTCGCCCGTACAGGGCCAGAGCCGACGCGATGCCCACCAGGGCCACAACTGAAGATACGGCAGCCAGGACAACGTGCTCGTGGAAGCTGTCGGCCTTGTCCAGCACGAAGCCTGCGAAGCCGGTCGCCTCTCCCGGCAGGCCTAGAATATCGTCCAGCCAGTCCGGGGCGGTGAACCCGAAGACGAGGGTCAGGAGGCCCAGCAGGGCTATCGGAGCGGTCATAACGAAGGGCGCTTCGCGGGCGGCCCGGTTATCGGGTTTGAGATTGCCGAAGAACACCAGCCAGCAGAGCCGGGTCATGTAAAGGGCGCTGAGGAAGAACGCTCCGATGGTGATGACGAGGGTGGCAAGGTTCCCGTCCTTCCAGATGGCCTGCAGAATCTCGTCCTTGCTCCAGAAGCCGCTCAGGGGAGGTATGCCGGCCAGGGCCAGCGCGGCGATGATGAACACGACGCTCGTGACCGGCATCCGACTCCTCAACCCTCCCAAACGACGGATGTCCACGTCCGAATGCTCCCCGACGGCGTGGAGCACGTTCCCCGCTCCCAGGAAGAGCAGCGCCTTGAACAGCGCATGGGTGGCGAGATGGAACATCGCGGCGGCCAGGGCCCCGTGTCCCAGGGCCAGGACCATGAACCCTATCTGACTGACGGTGGAGTAGGCCAGCACCCGTTTCAGGTCCGTCGACGACAGGGCCATCGTCGCCCCCATCACCGCCGTGATCAGCCCGAT
>JAAXHX010000441.1 GCA_012270635.1 Dehalococcoidia bacterium
GGCTCCCTACCCGGACTGCCCTGTCCCGTCTCCCTCGGCATTGGCGGCCATGTTCATGAACGGCTTCAGCACGCCGGTGAACTCCATCGGGAAGATGAATTTCGTCGAGGGGCTGGACCCGAGCTCCTTCAGCGTCTCGAAGTACTGCAGGCTCATCGTCTTCGAATCGATCCCCTGGGCTATGCGGTATATCTGGTCCAACGCATTGCTGAATCCCTCCGCGTTGAGGATCGCCGACTGACGTTGCCCCTCCGCCCTCAGGATCGCCGCCTGGCGTTCGCCCTCGGCATTCAGGATAGCCGCCTGCTTTTGACCCTCGGCTACGGTGATGTTGGCCTGTCTCTGGCCGTCCGCCTCGGTAACCACGGCCCGGCGCTCCCGTTCCGCCGCCATCTGTCGGTTCATGGCGTGCTGGATCTCGGTGGGCGGATCTATCTCCCTTATCTCCACCGCGGTGACCTTCACCCCCCATCGCCCCGTCACCTCGTCCAGCTTCACCCGCAGGATCTGGTTGATCTCCTCCCTCCTGGCCAGGACGTCGTCCAGGGCTATGTCGCCCACCACCGCCCTCAGGGTAGTCGTCGCCATCCCGACGATGGCCGCCTGGAAGTCCTGCACCTCCAGCACGCTCTTCTCGGCCTCGTGGTCCAACACCTTGTAGTAGATCAGGAAGTCTATGTCTATCGGGGCGTTGTCCTTCGTGATGTTGGTCTGCCTGGCAACGTCGATCACGTCCTCCCGGAGGTCGACCTTCTGGAAGCTGTCGACGAACGGGATGAGGAGCCGGAGGCCCGGGCCCTTCAACCCGAAGAACTTGCCCAACCTGAAGGGCACCACCCTCTCATACTGCTTCACGATGACTACTGGGAATAATACTGGTGTCGCCATTAACGGCTCCTTTCTAATTCACGCCCTGCGGACCTTGATTGTTAGCCCATCGACCCCGACTACCTCCACCCTTTCCCCCACCCCTATCGTCTCCTCTCCCAAGGGCACCGCGCTCCATATTTCGCTGGCGAGCTGCACAGTCCCCACGGGGTTCAAGTCCGAGATCACTTTTCCCGTCTGCCCGATCAGGTCCTCCACCCCCGATGCGTATTTCAGCTTCCGCGTCCTCACGACGGCCCCGACCACCACCAGCGCGAATACGGCCATCATCCCGGAGAGTATGGCCACCAGCCAGAAGCTGATTCTCAGGACGGGGGCCCCGGGTAGGTCCGGCTCCCCGACCGAGAACAGGAGCAATGCCCCCAGGACGAACGCGATGACCCCTCCCACCCCCAGTATCCCTATCCCCGGCGCCTGGATCTCCAGGAAGATCAGGAGCGCTGCCAGGGCCAGCAGCGCTATCCCTCCCCAGTTGAAGGGCAGCGTCCCCAGCGCCACGAGCCCAACGATCAGGGCCAGGGCCCCTACGACGCCCGGGACTATGAGGCCCGGGCTGAGAAGCTCGACGAAAAGCCCCAGGGCGCCGAAGGTCAGGAGCAGGCCGATGATATTCGGGTCGGCGACGAAGGAGAAGAACTTCTCGGCCAGGTTCATCTCGATCTCCCGCTCCACCAGCCTCTCCGTCCTCATCGTAACCACCCCCGAGGCGGTCTCCGTCTCCCGGCCGTCCAGCTGCTCCAGCAGGTCCTCCATGTCCTCGGCCACGAAATCGACGACGTTAGCCTCCACCGCCGCCGTGGCCGTGTAAGCCTCGGCCTCCGTGACCGTCCTGGTGAGGGCCTCCTTGTTGCGGTCCCGCTTCTCGGCGATGCCCTCGACCATGGCCACGGTGATGTTGGTGGCCTTCTCCGATAGGGTCTCGGGCAGGTCCTCGCCGTCCGCGGCCACGGGGGCCGCCGCCCCGATGGAGGTGCCCTCCGCCATCACTGCGAAGTTCGCCGCCGCCGTGACGAAGGTCCCCGCCGATGCCGCAAAGGCCCCCGGGGGATGGACGTACACCGCCACCGGCGTCTCCGCCCCGAGCAGCCTCTCCACTATCTTCTCCGTGGAGGAGAGCAGCCCTCCCGGCGTGTCCAGCTTTATGACGACCAACGGCGCCCCGTCAACTTCCGCCATCTCTATCCCGCGCGAAAAATATCGCTCTGCGTTGGGGTCTATTGCCCCTTCGTAGGTGAGTACGTAGACCTCGTCTACCGGGCGCTGGGCGTGGGCGGGGGTGAGCAGCAACGCCAGCCCTGCAACCAACATCGCCACCCCGAGACATAGCCTTACCCACCTGAACACCACCATACGGCCAATTATACAACCCTTGCCCCGGCATCCCCGCTAATGAGGCTTTAGCACAACGTGTTTTGGCGGGCTCAGGGCCGCTCAACCCTTCGACCATGCTCAGGGTGAGCGGTGTGAGTGTCAAACCAGTCGCCCTATATTGTCCGCCATTCCCGACCCCGATCGGGAATCCATCCCCGGGGCCCGCTCGTGCTGAGCTTGTCGAAATACGGGCGGGGCCGGGCCGCTCGTGCTGAGCCTGTCGAAGTATGAGCGGGGGCAACGGAGGGCAATCTCAATAGCAGAAGGGGTGTAGTCTGGAGTTATGCAAAGGCATTTTATTGATACAAGAAAGCTGCATTGACGCTAAACCCGAATTGCCCTCCTAACCCTCCCGCGCCCCCCTGTAAATCCTTTTGCGGGGGCGACTCCTCGAATACCGGTAGTGTCATGAGCGCTTGACAGTGCCTTTAATCAATACTAAGGTCGCCGAGGTTAGACGCGTATCTACTTCAGGCCGTTGAGTCATGGGAGTTCCTTAAACAGAGGAGGTCCAAGTTGAATAACATGGTTACTCCTCCTCATAGCGCCCCCTCTATGAGAAAAGGCGCTCTTGCCGCAGCCCGTGCGGCTCACACCTGTTGCTGTTAATCAATCCAGCTTGTATTCTGCCTTTCCACGAAACAACTAAGCGTGTTGACTTGTGCCACACTCCGCTACTCACCCTAACGAAAGGAGGGCTGTTACTCCCGTTACTGAGGCGTTAATAACTAACGACACTCCAGGGGAAGTTCGTAATGAAACTGTTAACTACACTTCTGGTCTTGCTCGCCGTTCTAGTCGCGCTCCCTTTCGCTGTGGGCGTGTACGCAGAAGGGCCAACTCCGACCCCCGACGAAGTGCTCGAAGGGTACGAAGATGTGTTCCTAGACCCACCGGTGGGCGCTCAACTCCCGCCTCTACCTACTATACCCACGCGTGCCGAGTATGAAGACGGGTGGACGGTCCCACAGTGGCGTTCTACGCCCGACGAAGGTGATGGCGGCGGCGAGGCTGCCGACAACAATCCACACGATTGCGGGGAAGTCCAGGTCATGGAAATAGAATACTGGACGCACTCCATCCCTAACGATCATGGCGGTGGCACAGCCGAAGGTTACGCTGCGTTATATTACGGCCAATTTGACTTCTGCTCGTGGTGGATACGGGCGGTAACCGGCACTCGCATTACCTACGGGGGCGAAGGTGTGGACCTGTGCAGAGTTACTGGAGGCTCTCGTCGCGTGTATCCACCTGCCGATGCGTGGTGGAAGGACAACCAAGAGGTGGGCAACTGCACGATGGACGGCGCACGCGTGGTCTCGGACACGAAATTCGTGGCTCCACTTATCAAATGGCGCG
>JAAXHX010000442.1 GCA_012270635.1 Dehalococcoidia bacterium
TCCAACGACTACGAATTGGCCCTGATCAAGGAAAAGACAGGTCTGTCGGACGACGCCCTGCTTCGCCTCACCGACGCCGTCATCACCACCAGGGGCGAACGGGGCTCGGTTTTGGTCACCGACGATGGAGAGACCCATGTCCCCGCCATCCCCTGCCCCGACAGCCTGGTCGACCCCACCGGCGCCGGCGACGCCTACCGCGGCGGCCTTATCAAGGGTCTCGTCACCGGACAGTCCCTGGAACGGTCCTGCCATCTGGGCGCCGTGTGCGCCTCCTTCGCCATCGAGGTCCAGGGCACCCAGGAATACTCCTTCACACCCGCGCAGTTCGAAGAGCGCCTGACCACCCATTTCCCCACCCCCTGACCTGCCATGAGACGTTTGCACAGCATGGCTGGAGAAATCGGGCCCGCTCGCGCTGAGCCTAAGTTTATCCTGAGCCTGTCGAAGGGAAGTATGAGCGGGAGGGGTGTTCTCCCTACAAGTCCGGGTCCCGAGACCTCATCGTGTCCACCAGCTGCCTCACCGCTTCCGCGGAACCGTTCAGCCCCGCCCGCTCCTCCTCCGTCAGCTCCAGTTGCACGATCTCCTCGATCCCCTTGGCCCCCAGCTTCACCGGCACCCCGACAAACAGGCCTTCTATCCCGAACTCGCCGTCCAGGAAAGTCGCACAGGGCAATGTCCGTTTCTGGTCCAGCACTATCGAGTCCACCATTTGCGCTATGGACGCCGACGGGGCGTAGAAGGCGCTCCCCGCCTTCAGCAGTTTGACTATCTCGGCGCCCCCGTCTTGGGTGCGCTGCACTATCTCCGCTATCCTCTCTTCCGATAGCAGCTGCGTAATCGGGATGCCTCCCACGGTGGTGAGCCTCACCAGTGGCACCATCGTGTCACCGTGTCCCCCCAGGACGTATGCCGAGACATCTTCCACCGAGGCGTCCAACTCCCGGGCCAGGAACGTCCTGAATCGGGCCGTGTCCAGGATTCCCGCCATGCCGATAACCCGATGCCTCGGGAACCCGCTCCGTCGGTATGCCAGGTGGGCCATGGCGTCCAGAGGGTTGCTCACTATGATCAGTATGCAGTCGGGCGACTGCTCAACCACGTTGCGCGTCACATCCCCTACTATCTTCATGTTCGTGAACAGCAGGTCGTCCCTGCTCATCCCCGGCTTCCTCGGGATCCCCGC
>JAAXHX010000443.1 GCA_012270635.1 Dehalococcoidia bacterium
CGAGGGTCCCGGGGGTGCCAGGCGTGGCTGTCCTGGACGCCGGGATGGGGGAAATTGTAGAACTCGCCCTCCCAGGTGAAGGGGTCCTCCGTCCAGGCCTTTTTCATGATCTCTACGGTCTCGGTGAAGAGACGCCAGTTTTTCTGGTCGTTGCGGCGGTCGGCGTCGATGTTGAGGTTGGTGAGCTCTCGGGGGAAGATGCCCCGCCCGACCCCGCACTCGACGCGGCCGCCGCTGAGCTGGTCGAGCATGGCTACGTCTTCGGCTATTCGCAGGGGGTGCCACTGGGGGACGATCACGGCCGCGAGGCCCAGCCTGATGGCGCTGGTCTGGGCGGCGAGATGGGAGAGGATCATAAGGGGGTTGGGGATGCAGTCCATACCCTCGCCGCCGAAGTGATGTTCCCCGAGCCAGATGCCGTTGAAACCCGCCTGTTCAACGGCCCGGGTCTGCTCCGAAAGCTCGGTCAGCAGTTGTCGGTAGGGCAACTTGAGCCCCGGGTTATCCAGTACCGAGAAGAATCCGAATTGCAAGGATATGCCCCCTAATTGACCGGTCTTATGGGAAGTTCAGCTTAGCATAGGCGGGTAATTGCGTCCATGTCCGGACGCAGAAGCGGGCTGAGCCATCGGGCCCGAACCCTGTGCTAAAATCGCTCAATCCGGCCCCCGTAGCACGTCCCCCCCCCGCAATGCCGAAACAGCACATAAACCTCGAGATAGGCGGCCCGGTTGCCCTGGTCACCCAGAGGGGCGAGGGCGCATTGAACCGCGTAACCGCGGCGACGTGCGAGGACCTGGGCGCTGCAGTTGAAGCGATTCTGGACGATGAGAGCGTTCGGGTAGTAGTGGTGACGGGGGAGGGGTCGGTGTTCTCGGCAGGGACGGAGGAAGCGGTCAGGGAGGCCCGGGAGGATGGGGCGCTCCCTCGGGCCTCGGGGTACATAGCCCGGCTGCCGATGCCGGTCATAGCGGCGATAAACGGGGACGCCCTCGGCCCGGGGCTGGAGCTGGCTCTGGCCTGCGACCTCTGCATTGCCTCGGAGGGGGCTTCCTTCGCCCTGGACCAGATCAGGTATGGCATGATGCCGTGGGACGGGGGAACGCAGAGGCTCCCAAGGCTGGTGGGGAGGGGTCGGGGGGCGGCCATGGCGTTGACGGGGATGAAGGTGGACGCCGAAAGCGCTCTTGAGATGGGTTTGGTCCACGCCGTGTACGCGAAGGATAGCCTGATGGACGAGGCCCTGCGCGTGGCCCACAAGGTGGCGGAACATGCCCCCGTGGCGCTGGAGTATGCCAAGGAAACGATAAACAAGGGAATGGACATGACCCTGGACCAGGGCCTCAGGTTGGAGCAGGACCTGACGGTCATCCTGCAATCGACGGCAGACCGGGCCGAGGGGATAAGGTCCTTCCTGGAGAGGCGAAAGCCCGAGTTCCACGGCGAATAAGACCACGATGAGTAGCTTTGAGACCGTAATCTATGAGAAACAGGGCCCGCTGGCCCGGATAACCCTGAACCGGCCCCGAGTCCTGAACGCCTACAACGTACAGATGCGGGACGACCTGTACGAGGCCCTGACTGCGGTGTCATTCGACCCTGACGTTAGGGCGCTGGTCATCTCGGGGGCGGGGGAGAGGGCGTTCTGCGCGGGGGCGGACCTGACGGAGTTCGGGACCGCTCCGTCCCAGGTGATAGCGCGCCGGGTGCGGTGGGAGCGGGACGTGTGGGGGCTGCTTATGGACCTGCCCATCCCGACCATTGCCGCCCTGCACGGTTACGTCCTGGGGTCGGGGCTGGAGATTGCGCTGTGCTGCGACATACGGATTGCGGCGCCGAATGCGGTCTTCGGGCTGCCGGAGACGTCCCTGGGCTTCATCCCGGCAGCCGGGGCGACGCAAACTCTGCCTAGGACTGTCGGTGCGGGCCCGGCGCTGTGGGCCCTGCTGACGGCGGAACGGCTGGACGCGACACGGGCCTTTGCCCTGGGGTTAATAAGCGAGATAGCGCCGGAGGGCGGCCTCCTGGAGCGATGCGAGGATATCGTGAACGGACTCCTGGGATCGGGGCGGGGGGCCCTGCGGGCGGCAAAGACGGCCATGCGCCGGGGGTTGGACTTGCCGTTGGAGAAAGGGCTGGAGGTGGAGGTCGGGCTGGCCCGGGGGTTGCTGTGGGGCGACAATAGCTAATCTTTGATGGCCGCGATAGAATAACTGCCCAGATACCAAAAACAGAGGAACGCGGAATGAACACGCCAGAGTTTCTGCTTATCTCCAGCTCCATCTGCCCCGACCGCGAGGCCATTATCTTCGAAGATAACCGTTGGACCTTTTCCGACTTGGCCGAACGGTCCAACCGGTTGGCCAATGCCCTTGCGGGGATGGGGGTGGGGCAGGGGGACAAGGTGGGAATGCTGCAGGTCAACTGCAACGAGTGCATCGAGGTGTATTTCGCCACGGCGAAGCTGGGGGCGACCTACGTGCCCCTCAATTTCCGAGCCAAGTCTGACGAGCTGGCGTACATGATCAACCT
>JAAXHX010000444.1 GCA_012270635.1 Dehalococcoidia bacterium
CTGGAGCACGGCATCTCCCAGGAGGTGGCCGACCGCCTGGTCAAGCTGCTCAACAACCCGACCACGTGCCCTCACGGCTATCCCATTCCCGGAAGCGACGGCTACGCCCGGGCCCGGCACGTCCGCTCCCATCTTAAGTCCCTCAACGAAGTCCCCGAAGGCACCACCGTTACGGTCAAGCGCGTTCCGGAAGAAGACGTGGAGCTGCTGCAGTACCTGGAAGAGCACAACGTATCTCCATCCTGGACCATGAAAGTGCTCGACGTGGCGAACTTCAAGGGGACTATCGCCCTGGAAGTGGACCAGCACGAAATCGTGATGAGTACGGACACGGCGAACAAGATCATAGTCAAACCCAACTGATGCACTCCCCGCCCTTCTCTCTTTCGGCGGACTCGGGGCCCGAGAAGTGATTCCCCTCAAGCTGCGCCTGAAGAACTTCATGTGCTACCGGGATGTCCCCGATCCCCTGGCATTGGACGGGATTCACGTAGCCTGCATCTGCGGCGACAACGGGCACGGCAAGTCGGCGCTGCTGGACGCCATGACCTGGGCGTTGTGGGGAAAGGCCCGGGGCAGGGCCGTCGACGACCTGATCCACGTCGGTGAGTCGGACATGGAGGTGGAACTCGAATTCTCCAACGGAGAGGACGTGTACCGGGTCGTAAGAAAGCGGAAACGGGCCCGGGGGAGGGGTTCCGGGGGGAGTGTGCTGGAGCTCCAGGTGGCGGAGTCGAGGAACGGGGGACGGTTCAGACCGGTCACGGGGAACTCCATCTCCGAGACCCAGGTCCAGATAAATCGCCTCTTGCGCCTGGAATACGACACCTTCGTCAACAGCGCCTTTCTGCGCCAGGGCCGCGCCGACGAGTTCACCCTCCGCACTCCCAGGGAGCGCAAGGAGGTCCTGGCAGACATACTGGACCTGTCCTTCTACGATAACCTCGAAGAGCTGTCGAGGAGAAAGGCCCGGGAGCGGGAGAGGGAAGCAGCCCAACTGGAGCACTCCCTGGCTGAAATCGACAAGGAGACTGAGAAAAGGCCCGAGTTGGAGGCAGAGGTTGACCGGATTGAGGAAGAGGTGGAAAGCTTGGAAGTCAGGGAGAGGAAGCAGCGTGAAGTCGTACAGCACCTCACGGCCCGGAAGATTCGCATAGAGTCCGCCGCCTCGGAACTGGCGGCGCTCAGGGCTCGGCTTCGAGGGCTAGAGGAAGACCTGTCCCGAGTGGGGGAAGATGCAAGCCGTTACAAGGCCCGGTTGGCTGAATATGGCCGCCTCCTCCAGAACGCCGACAATCTGGACACCAGATACAAACGCTTTCAACTCGCCGTGGAGGCCGAAAGGCAGTTAGCGGATGGACTGAGGGAGCACAGCCGCCTTGCCGAACAGCGCAACGATCTGGAACGCCAACTGGACGCCGAGCGCGTTCGGCTGACCGCTAGGCTGGAACGCATCGAGTCGGATATCCGGGCCTTGGAAGAAAGACAAGCCCGGGCGGAAGTCTCGGAGGAGGGGCTGGCCCAGAGCGCGATAAGACTCGCCGCCCTGGACGAACGCTTCCTGGAACTGAATGAAGAGGTACGACGCCAGGATGAGATATCCGTGGCAATCCGCGGCCTGGAGTCGGAAAATCGCAACCTCGTAGAAGAGATGAAAGAGCTGCGGAAGAAGGTGGACCTCCTCACCGAGGGAGTGTCGCAATGCCCTACGTGCGGCGCCTCGTTGGCGGAGGCGGGCATCGAGCACGTACGCTCGGCGCTGAATGCCGAGGGAGAACAAAGACGCCGCAAATACGATGAGAACCGGCGAAGCATCACCCACATGACCGTCGAGCGGGACAAGACAGGCGGGGAGATTCGCAAGGCGCAGGCCGAGACGGAGAACGAACAGAGGGACCTGAAAGCAAGGGCAGTGGCGCTGGAGAGGGACGTTAAAGAGGGAGAAGAGGCGTCGGTGCAGCTGGTCCCACTCCGGGAAGATCGGGGTGCAGTCTCGGCAACGGTATCGGAGGACTCCTTCAGCCGGGAAGTGCGAGACCGAATTGCCGAGGTGCATCAGAAATTGGAGGTCCTATCCTACGATCCCGATGCCCACCGGAAAGCCTCTGAGGAAGTCGCATCGCTCCGGGGCGCGGACCTCGCCTGGCTGAAGCTGCAGGAAGCCCGAGACCGCAGCGCCGAGACCAGGGACGACCTCCGCACGGCTGAGTTGCGCAGCGCAGATCTGCAGTCCCGAATCGGGGCCGAACGGAAAGAGCTTCGGGCAATCGAGGAGCAGGCCGCTGAACTGCCGGAACTCGACCGGCGGGTTAGGGACGGGGAATCGGCTTTGGAAGGAATCGGGCGAAGCCTGAGAGAGCGTCGGGACCGGCTTGCCGCCCTGCGGGAACGGCTCCACGGCATCCGGGCCCTGGAAGAGCGGGCCAAAGAGGAGCGGGTGCGGGTAAACCGGGCAGCAAGGGAAAAGGGAAGCTACGAAGAGCTGGCCCGGGCCTTCGGTAAGGGCGGAGTCCAGGCGCTGATCATAGAGACGGTCCTCCCCGAGATAGAGGACGAGGCAAACCAGCTTCTGAGCCGCATGACCGACAACCGGATGCACGTCAAAATGGAGACCCAGCGGGAGAGGCGAACGGGCGGCTCCATCGAGACCCTGGACATCAACATAGCCGACGAGCTCGGCTCCCGGCCATACGAGATGTTCAGCGGCGGAGAGGCGTTCCGCATCAACTTCGCCCTACGGGTTGCCATCTCCCGGCTCCTGACCCGCCGGGCCGGGGCCCCCCTTCGCATTCTCTTCATCGACGAGGGGTTCGGGACCCAGGACGGGTCCGGGCGCGAAAAGCTGCTGGACACTATATACTCGATCCAGGAAGACTTCGACCGAATAATCGTCATCACCCACATCGACGAGTTGAAGGAGGCCTTCCCGGTGCGCATCCAGGTCACGAAGACCGAGCAGGGGTCCGTATTCTCCGTCAACTGAAACACCGGCCAATCGGATGGCCGTCGAGGGGGCGGGCACCGGGCAAAAGCGGTAAAATCCCACAGCGTATGTTCAGGCGAGAGCGCTTCATCCAGGTCAACGATCTCACCAAGCACTACGGCAACGTCGTGGCCCTGGAAAGCGTCTATTTCGATGTAGGGGAAGGCGAGTCCTTCACGATCCTCGGGCCGAGCGGCTCCGGCAAGACAACGCTGCTGCACATTCTCCTGGGCCTGAAGCGCCCCACCTGGGGCACAGCGGAAATACTGGGCTACGATTGCGTATCCGAGTCGGCCCATATCAGGGAACGGGTCGGGTGCGTATTCGCCGGTCAACGGTTTCACCCCGCTCTCACGGGCCACGAGTACCTGGACCTTGCCGCGGCCGCCCGAAGGGGAGGTGGGTCCCGACGCCCGGAGTTGGTGGAGCGGCTCAGGATCAACGAGTCCGAGAAGATAGCCAACTGCTCCCAGGGCGAGTTGATGCGATTGGTCTGGGCCATGGCCCTTCTCCACCGTCCGCCCATTCTTCTCCTGGACAACCCCCTCGTCGGCATGGACGATTCCTCTCGCCGCGTCGTGCTGGACATGATCGCCGATGAGCGGCGCAACGGCACGACCATCCTCCTCACCACCGACTCGCCCCGCGACGCCGCCCGGGTCAGCGATAGGGTGGCCACGCTTGTCAACGGCGACCTGACCTTCATCCGCGACATGCACAGGCTGAACCAGAAGCTCGGTAGGCGTTTGAAGATAGTGTTCCGCCAGGACGTGGACCTCCAGGACTTCATCACGCACAACATGTCCGTCGTGAGCCGCAATGGCAGGGAGTGGGTCGTGACCCTGGACGGGGAGGCGGGGAGCCTCATCAAGAGGCTCGGGAAACACTCCGTGGAAGACGTAGTCGTCATTGAAGACGCCATCGAACACGTGCTGATGGACATGATGAGAGGACGGGGCCCGGGCCCCTACGTATGAATCTCCGCCTTTTGCTGGTCCATTTCAAGATTGGCCGCCTGCCCCTGATCACGTGGGGCCTGGGCTTGTTTGTCCTCGGTGTCCTGTCGGTGTTCTGGGCGCCGGAAACCCTCACTCTCGGGCCGGCTTACCTGCCGGTCCCGACCGTGGAATCCATCCCTCTGTACTTGACCTTGTACGCCCTGGTCTTCGGCTCGGGCTGCCTCGCCCGACGCCACAGCGACGACGTACTCCTCACCCTCGCCACGCTGCCCTTGAGACGGCGCCAGATAGTGTTCGGGAAATCCATCTTCTTCGCCCTGAGCCTGGCGGGCCTGTTCCTGACGGCCTGGGGCGCCACGGCCCTCGCCGGAGAGGTTGTCGAGGCGGGCATCGATATCGCCCACTTGGCCATAACCATGGCCGTCGGCTATCTGCTCGTGATGGCGGTCTACACCTACACGCTGATCGCGTCGGCGTGGTGCTCCAATCAGAGGAGCGCCCTGGCCCTGGCAGCTTTCGTGACCTTCGCCGCCTACATGGCCAACGCCATAGGCTCGGGCTACGAGGCCCTGGAGCCATTGGTGTCCGCATCAATCTTCCACTACTACGACCCGACCGCGTTGCTGCAGGACGGAATCGTGGACTGGCTGAGTATCGGGGTCCTGGGGGGGATCGCGGTTGGGGGGCACCTCGTGGCGCTGGCGATCTTTGCCCGCAGGGACCTGTCAGTCTGAGTCGGGGCCCGTGCCCGCTTCACCCCCGCGCCCCTTCTCTCTATCGTCCAATATGCGGACCAAGAGGCTCAAGGCCGCAGCGAGAAGGAATGTTCCTATCAGCAGCGCTGTCTTGCGGTTGCTCATGAAAGTAGCCCGGTCCCCGGAGCCCGCCCCTCGATGTGGTGAGCAATTTTAAGTTCGGGGTTGGCGGTTGTCCATCC
>JAAXHX010000445.1 GCA_012270635.1 Dehalococcoidia bacterium
GGCTCAGGATAAACTAGGGTTCAGCATGAGCGCCGCCCCGGGGGTGGATTCCCGATCGGGGTCGGGAATGACGGAAGAGGGATTCCGGCTCGGGGGCCGGAATGACGGTTAAAGAGGGGGTTGGAATGACGGAGAGGGAACGAGAGGGAGGGGGGTGGGGTTATGGGGTGTTGGACTGGTAGACGATTTCACCGTCGATGACGGTCATGGCGACGGAGAGGTCGCGGATCTTCTCGCCGGGGGTGTTGAGGAGGTCGCCGTCGATGAGGGTGAAGTCGGCGGCCTTGCCGACTTCGATGGAACCCTTCTCCTTTTCTAGGAAGGCGCTGTACGCGGCGTTGATGGTGTAGCCCCGGATGGCGTCCTCGACGCTGATGCGCTCGTCCTTGCCCATGTCCTGCCCTTCCATCGTGACCCGAGCCACGGCGGCGGAGATGTTGTCCAGGGGCCGGTAGGTGACCACGGGGGAGTCGGTGCTGAGGACGATGGGGATGCCCAGGTCCAGCTCCGAGCGGAGGGGAATCAGCTTGCGCGCCCTCTCGGGGCCGAGGTTCATGAGAAAGCCGTCGCCATTGTAGTAGAGGTAGGAGGGCTGGGATATGGCGAGGATGCCGAGCCTCGCCATGCGCTCCAGGTACTCGATGGGGTAGCCGCAATGCTCGATGCGGTGGCGGTGGTCGTCCCTCGGATGCTCCTGCAGAATCCGCTCCCACGCGCCGACTATCTGGTCCATGGCCTCGTCGCCCTGGCCGTGGGTGCCGGTGTGTAGGCCCGAGGTGTGAGCGTCCTCCAGCAAGTCTTTCAGTTCATCACGGTCCCAGTAGGTGTAACCGTAGGAGTCGGGAGGGTTGATGTAGGGGCTCTTGAAGGCGGCGGTGCAGCCGATGAGGGAGCCGTCCGAGTAGCACTTGATGGTGCCGCCGGAGAGCCACCTGTCGCCCATGAAGCCCAGCACTCCCAGGGCCTTGACGTCTTTCAGGTGGTTGGAAAGGTACATGCAATGGGTCTTGACGGTGAGGACGCCGCGGTTGCGGGCCTCGACGTAAGCGGGCATCTCCCGGGCGGTGACCTGGGCGTCGACGATGGAGGTGAGGCCCTCCTTGTGGTAGGCCTTGCAAGTGCTCTCGATGATGTC
>JAAXHX010000446.1 GCA_012270635.1 Dehalococcoidia bacterium
CCGGACAGGACGCAGCCTATGGCCTCTGAGACCCTGGCCACTGAACGGTCAACCGCTTCTCTCTCGTCATCCTCGAAGGGGCCGAGGACCCGGGCTACGGCGCCCGTGTTCCCCGTAACATCCCGCCCGATGCCGACCCTTATGCGCGGCACGGCCTCCGTGCCGAGGGCTCGGATGATGGACTTGATGCCGTTGTGCCCGCCGGCGCTGCCCTGCATCCGAATGCGGATGGCGCCCAGGGGCAGGTCCATGTCGTCGTAGATGATCAGGAGGTTGGCCTCGGGTACACGCCAGCGGGTGGTGACGTAGTGGACGGCTTCGCCGCTGAGATTCATGAAGGTGCGGGGCTTGGCGATAAGAACTCGCTTGCTTGAGCCCTCGATTACAACCCGGCCCTCGGCCCATTTGAGGGGGCCCCGCCGACCTGTCCACTTCAACCCGTGCTCGGCGGCGAACTTATCGACGCACTCGAAGCCGACGTTATGCCGGGTGCCGACGTATTCGGGGCCTGGGTTGCCAAGCCCAACCACCGCGAGGTCGATGCCACCGCCAGCCCGCTTCTTCTTGAAGGGCCACATCTAGGCGCCGTTTTCTCCGGGATGGGGTGTCGCGGCGGAGCGGCGGGCCTCTTCTACCATTTGGGCGAATGTGACCTCGTCGATAACCGGGATGTCGAGGCTCTGGGCCTTGGAGAGCTTGGACCCGGCGTCGGCGCCGGCGAGCAGATAGTCGGTCTTCTTACTCACGCTGGATACGGCGGACCCTCCCAGCTCCTTTATGAGGGTGTGGGCCTGGTCCCGAGAGTAGTTGTCCAGCCTTCCAGTGACTACGAAAGTCGTGCCGACCCACGGTCCGGGCCCCGATATTGCGACTTCGTCCGATTTCAGGTTGACACCCGAGCGCCTGAGCTTGGCGATGATGGCAAGGTTGGCCTCGTCCCGGAAGAACTCGGCGACGCTCCTGGCGATTATGGGGCCTATTGCGTTTATCCCTACCAACTCTTCTTCGCTGGCCTTGGAGAGGGCGTCCATGTCGGGGTAGCGCTGGGCGAGGAGGTCAGCGGTCTCGCCGCCGACGTGGGGGATGCCGAGGGCTATGAGGACACGGGGGAGGGATCGGGAGCGGCTGGCCTCGATGGCGTCGAGGACGTTGGAAGCGCTTTTGTCGGCCATACGCTCCAGGGTGAGGAGTTGCTCCTTGGTCAGGGAATAGAGGTCGGCGGGGTCCTTTACGAGGCCGGATTCCAAGAGGGCCTCGCACAGCGACTCCCCGACGCCCTCGATGTCCATTGCCCCCCGGGAGACGAAGTGCTTGAGCGCCTCGGAGGACTGGGCGGGACAAGCTACGTTCGGGCAGCGGTGCATGGCTTCGCCTTCAGGGCGGACGACCGCCGTGCCGCAGATTGGACACTCCGTCGGCATCTGGAAGACGCTCTCTTCCCCGGTGCGCAGGGAGGCCACGGGTCCGAGGACCTGGGGTATCACCTCTCCGGCGCGCTGGACGATTACGGTGTCGCCCTCCCGGATGTCTCGGCG
>JAAXHX010000447.1 GCA_012270635.1 Dehalococcoidia bacterium
CGGTCGGGCGTCAGGCTCGTCACGCCTGCCGAAAATTTGGATGCGAAAGGGACCCATCTCAACATGAAGGACTACATAGCCGTCGATGTGGACGGCCACATCATGGAACCCCCCGACCTGTTCGAAAGGAACCTGGAACCTGAGTACCGGGACCGGGCCTACAAGCTGGTCATTGATGATGAGGGTGTCGAGCACCCGGTGATGGACAACGTATGGCTGGACGATACCCGGCCGCCGGGCACCGTTTCGGTGTACGGGGCCGTGGACAAGCCCATGGAAGACTACCTGGGGGCGAAGGTGCACTACCGGGACGCCATGGTCCCGGGGGCGTGGGTGCCGGAAGAGCGGCTCAAGGTGATGGACGAGGAGGGCATCGACATTGCGCTGTTCTATCCATCGCTGGGGCTGGACTGGGAGAGCTCCAGCGACGACGCCGACCTCGTCGCGGCCCATTGCCGGGTCTACAACGACTGGCTGATCGACTTCTGCCGCAGGGACACCAGCCGGCTGGTCCCCATAGCCCACGTGTCCTTCATGGACGTGGAGCAGGCGGTGGCGGAGACGAAGCGGGTGGCGGGCCTCGGGGCGAAGGGGCTGATGCTCCTGGCCTTCCCCCCGAGGAACGGCTCGCCTTACGGAGAGCCGATGTTCGATCCCGTATGGGCGGAGGCCGAGAGCCTCGGGCTGCCCGTCGGGATACACGTCCACGGGGGTGGGACCCGGTTTGGCGGCGACTATTTCTACCCGCATCCCTGGAAGGCGTCCTGGTGGTGGTGGTTCGTGACCTCTGGTCAGTTCGTGGTGGACTCGATGACCTCGCTGTTCCAGGAGGGCCTCTTCGACAGGTTCCCGGACCTCCAGGTGATCGCATTGGAGGCCGGGTGTGGGTGGCTGGTCTATTGGCTGGAGCGGATGGACGAGTATTTCGAGAGGTACGGGTTCGAGACGCCCATGCAGCTGAAGCCGAGCGAGTACTTCCATCGCCAATGCTGGATATCCATGGAGCCGAGCGAGAAGATAGGCCTGACGATGATGCAGCTCGTTGGAGCCGACCGCTTCCTCTGGGCGTCCGACTACCCCCACTCCGACGCGGAGATGGGGACGGTGGCACAGCTTAAGAAGACCCTCGCCCCCCTCCCCGACGGGGAGCTCCGAAAGGTGCTGGGCGAGAACGCGGTGAAGCTGTACGGGCTTGGGTGAGTCGACATAACATCGGCATTTAAGGTGACGATAGAGGCGAGGGATGGATTCCGGCTCGGGGGACGGAATGACGGAGGGAAAGGGCACCCCCCCGCTCATACTTCGACAGGCTCAGCACGAGCGGCCCCTCCCCACGGAATGGATTCCCGATGGGAGTCGGGAATGATGGGGAGGGGGAGGGTGGGATAGCGAGGGGTGTTTTCCTCATCACTCCTGTGGAGACCGGAATGATGGTTAGACGGGGGCCGAGGGGATTGGAGGGTCCATGCCGAAGATAGGGCTGGTGGGGCTGGGGGTCATCGGGCGGATCTACGCGGCGAACCTGATAAGGCGCCTCGGGCCGATCAGGGTCTATGACAACGTCCGGGAGAACGTGACGGCGGTGGAGAAGCTGGGGGCCGTGGCCTCGGATAGCGCGGCAGACCTGGCGGCCGCGTCGGAAGTGGTGGTCCTGGCGTTGCCTAACCCCGAAGCGGTTCGGTCGGTTGTGGACGGGGTGGATGGACTCCTGGAGGGAGCAAAGCGGGGCGCCGTCATAGTGGACTTGAGCACCATCGACCCCAAGACGGCGGTGGACATGTACGAAAAGGCCAAGGCCGTGGGCGTCGACTACCTGGACTCGCCGATAAGCGGCGGACAGCCGGGTGGGGCGGGTACGGACGGGGCGAAGGCCGCCAACGTGACCTTCATGGTGAGCGGGGACAAGGACGCATTCGAAAAGGCCAGGCCAGTGATGGAATGCCTGGGAAAGAGGTTCTTCTTCCTGGGGGCGGCGGGAACGGGGACGAAGGTCAAGCTGCTGAGCAACTTCGTCAGCGGGATGGTCAACCTGATATCGGCGGAAGCGTTTGCGCTCGGGGCGGCGTCGGGCATCGGGCCCGGGACCCTGATGGACGTATTCGACGAGACCGACGCAAACTGCTTCTTCGTGCAGCACTACGTGAGGCCCCGCATGGAGCGGGGGGACTTCGAGCCTGGCTTCTCCGTAGACCTGCAGTACAAGGACTTGAGGCTGACCAGCGAATGGAGCCGGGAGGAAGGAGTCCCCACCCCCAT
>JAAXHX010000448.1 GCA_012270635.1 Dehalococcoidia bacterium
AATAGGGTAAGTCCGAGACGCGGAGGCCGTCAACCGAGATATCCTAGGAATGGCGCAGGGCTCGGCCGGGCAGGTCTCCCGTGTGCCGTCCCTGGTCGATGACCAGCTTCCCGTTGACAATGACGTAATAGATGCCGATGGGCAGCTGCTCAGGCTCTTCGAAGGTGGCGGTGGCCTGCACGGTGTCGGGGTTGAAGACCACGATGTCGGCCTTCATGCCGTTTCGCAGGATTCCCCGGTCCGAAAGCCCGAGCCTCTGGGCCGGTATGGACGTCATCTTCCTCACCGCCTCTTCCAGGGAGACTGCCCCCTCGTCCCGGGCCAGCTGGCCCAACAGGTAGGGGAAGGTTCCGTAGGTGCGGGGGTTGGGCTTGTTGCCCGTGAGCAGGCCGTCGCTCCCCACCATGTGCGCGGGATGCTGAAGGATGGTGCGTATGTTGTCGGGGTTGCCGGTCCGGGCCACGAAAGCCACGTCCAAGTTCTCTTCTATGAGCAAGTCGCATACCGTGTCGACGATGGACTTGTCCCACGCCCGGGACAGGTCTTCCAGCGACCGCCCCTCCCACTCCTTGTTCTTGGCCGAGCCGACCTGGCTGAAGACGTAGTCGCTCATGTCGCCCCCCCATTGGGGGTTGACGCTGTCGGCGATTCGTTCACGGACTCGAGGGTCCTTGATGCGAGCCATGAAGCTGGCGGGCCCGCCGGCATGCACCCAGGCCGGCACCAGGGAGAGAAGGAGGGTGCTGGCGGCGGGATACGGGTACTGGTCGAAGGTAACGTCCACCCCCCGGTTGCGGCCCTCGTCTATCAGCGCGGTCATGCGTTGCCCCATGCCGTCCAGAGGACTGTGATAGTGGGAGATCTGCACGGAGACGTCCGCCTCGGCCCCAATGTCGATGGCCTCTCTAAAGGGGTCCAGCAGACCGTCGCCGCGGTGATAGCGGCAGTGGGTTATGTAAATGCCACCGGACGCGCGAAGGCTCTCGCAGATTTCGCTCAGTTCATGGGTGTCGCTGTATGTGCCGGGTACGTAGGTGAGGCCGGTGGAGAAACCGAACGCCCCGTCCTTCATCCCCTGCTCCACCAGGGACTTCATGTGAGTAAGCTCGTCCTCGGTTGGGAGCCGGTCCTCCCAACCCATCGCCTCCACCCGCACGGCGGCGTGGGGCACGAAGTAGACGACGTTGCAGGCGGCCCGCTCATCGAACAGGTCCAGGAACTCCTTGACGGAGCCCCAACGGACGTC
>JAAXHX010000449.1 GCA_012270635.1 Dehalococcoidia bacterium
GCGGTGCCGTGCTGGTCATCGTGGAATACGGGTATGCCGATGTCCATAAGGTTCTCTTCGATGTAGAAGCAGCGGGGCGCCGAGATGTCCTCCAGGTTGATGCCCCCGAAGGTGGGGGCCAGGTTACGGACTATCATGACGATCTCGTCCGGGTCCTGGGTGGCGAGGCAGATGGGCCAGGCGTCGACGCCCGCCAGCTCGCGGAACAGGACGGCCTTGCCCTCCATCACGGGCATCGCCCCCTCGGCCCCGATGTTCCCCAGCCCCAGGACCGCGGAGCCGTCGCTGACCACGGCAACCATGTTGCCCTTGTTGGTCAGTTCGTAGGCCTCCTGCCTGTCCCCGGCCACCTCCAGGCTCACCTGGGCGACGCCCGGCGTGTAGGCGAGGGACATGTCCAGCACCGACTCCAGAGGGACCTTGGAGTTCATGCTTATCTTGCCGCGAGTCTTCCTGTGCAGGTCGACGGCCATCTTGCCGTAGTCCATGTGCTTATGCCCCCGTTCAGTAGTCGGTATCGTAGGGTCGCGTTGTCAGCGCTAAATGGCCCGGGCCCCGACGGTTGCGATGTCCTCGTCTTCCTGGGCCGTGGCCCCGCTCACGCCTATGGCCCCGATCACCTGCTCCCCCTTCTTGATGGGCACCGCGCCCTTCCCCAGGACCATGCGGCCCCCCTGCATGGCGACCAGGCTCTGAAACACCGGATTGCCGGCGAGCTCGGCGAGGTCGGTGGTGGGAACGCCAAAGTTCGCCGAGGCGAAGGCCTTCCCGCGGCAAACGTCGGCGGTGAACCACCCGACGCCGTCCATGCGGAACCCCGCTTTGAAGTCCCCCCTCGCGTCCACCACGGTCGCGCTGATGGACACCCCCATTCGGCGAGCCTCCGCTTTTGCGGCGGCAAGGACGGTTTCGGCTTCTGAAAGTGTTATGGACACCTGAATAACCTCCCGGGCTCCGGCCTGGAGCCCCTATGCAAATCGGGCCCCGAGTCCCGCTACTCTACCCAACCCCTCACCCGTTGACAAGGGGAGCCTTTCCCGCTCCATGGCGGGACGGTGTGGCTCTTGGTTTGACAATAATGATCTTCCAAAGCTAGAATTTGCGGAATTCTAGCAAACTATCGGTTCAGGCCGCCCGGGAGGCGGTGCTTCCCCCTTCATCAACGGACAAGTCGCACAATGTTGAAAATTAGACTCCGCCGCGTTGGTTCCAAGCAGAACCCCAAGTACCGAGTGGTCGTAGCCGACTCCCGGTCCCCCAGGGATGGCCGCTTCGTCGAGAACATCGGCCACTACGACCCCATCCCCGATCCGCCCGCCCTAACCATTGACGAAGAGAAGGCGCTCGACTGGCTCAGGAAAGGCGCCCAGCCCACGGAGAGCGTCGCCAAGCTCCTCAAAAGGACGGGGACCTTGCAAAAGGTGAGGGAAGGGTGAAAGAGCTGATCGAATACCTTGCCCGGTACATCGCTGACTCCCCCGACGCCGTAGTGGTGACGGAAGACGAGGAGGAAGACCGCATAGTCATCCGCCTCGAAGTCGCCCCCGACGATAAGGGCAAGGTCATCGGGCGTGAGGGTAGAGTCGCCCAGGCCATGAGGACGTTGCTCCGCGTGGGCGCCGCCAAGCGCGGGGTCAGGGCCGTCCTCGAAATAGTCTAACCTTCCCGCCGTCGGGCTTCCTCAAACATGGGACCCGCATCCCGCCCTGAACGGGACCCCCCCGACCTCATCAACGTTGGCCGCGTGATAAAGCCCTTCGGGCTGCGGGGCCGGGTCGTAGTCGAACCCCTTACCGACTTCCCCGAACGTTTCGCGCCCGGAGGCGTCATCCTCATCCGTGGCGAAAGCTTTGAAATCAGGGCCAGCCAGCCCCGCAAGGACCGCTGGGTGCTGAAGCTGAAGGGCGTCGACACCCCCGAGCGGGCCGAAGACTTGCGGGGCGCTTTCCTCCAGGTGCCCGAGTCTGACCTTCACCCCCTCCCCGAAGGTCAGCACTACCGCTTCCAGATCATCGGCCTGCTGGCTGTGACCGTTGACGGCGTCGAGCTGGGCACGGTGGCCGACGTTCTGCAAACGGGTGGGAATGACGTATACCTGGTCAAGGGGCCCGGCGGAGAACACCT
>JAAXHX010000450.1 GCA_012270635.1 Dehalococcoidia bacterium
CGTCGAAGAAACCCCATCCCCCACCCCCGAGCCAGCGGTAAGGCCAACCGCCACCCCCGAACCCGCGGCACGACCGACCATCACCCCCTTGCCCACGGTGACGCCCGCGCCGGAACCCACGGATGCGCCGGACCCGGCCGCGAGGCTCGGTATCAAGGACACCCCCAACCCCGACGGCCTGCCTATCGGCGTCGATATCGGCCATCTAGCCCCCGATTTCCGGCTGGAGACCGAGGAGGGCGAAGTGGTAGTGCTCAGCGATCTCAGGGGCCGGCCCGTCTTCATCAACTTCTTCGCCGTATGGTGTGGCCCCTGCCGCTTCGAAATGCCGGAAATCGAGAGCGTCTACAACTCCCTGGGAGATGAGCTGGCGGTACTGACGGTGGACGTGCGGGAGTCCGTGGACCGGGTGAAGGGCTACAAGGAGCTGCTGGGTCTGACCATGCCCACGGTTATGGACACCCGGCGGGAAGTCGCCAACGCCTACGGGGTCCCGGGCCTGCCCTGGACCTTCATCCTGGATGAGAAAGGCGTGGTGAGGCACATAAAATTCGGCGCATTCCTGAGCAGGGAGGAGATAATCGGGGCCCTGGGCGTGGTCGGCGTCACCGAAGAGTCGGACCCCGGCTAAACCGCGCCGTTAGACACTGCCGACACCACGTAAACCGGATCACAGTAGAAGCCCGGCCTCGGGCTGATGTCCCTCGCCTCCGGCGCCCCCCATCCCCCCGACCGACGGAAGTACGTTCCCACCAGCCGCGCCCGGTCTCCGTCCGAAAGGGCCTTCCATATCGCCGTGGCCTTGGTTGGGAACATGCGGTTCGAGAAGATCACGTGGAACCGGGCCCCGGGCCTCAGGGCTCGGGCCACCTCCCTGAACACCTTCTCCGGATGGGTCAAGTACTGCACAGAAACCGTCAGTATCGCCGCGTCAAAGGTCCCGTCTCGAAAGGGGAGATTGGGGGTGGCGTTCAGATCGTGGACTACTGCGTCGTCAAGCTGGGGGTTCTCCCTCATCTCCACCCCGTTGAGCCCAAGCCCGACCACCTTGCCCCTCGGTGGGCCCTCCGGCAGGTGCGACCGCCAGCTGCTCATCAGGTCCAGTACCGCGCCCCCCGTCGGCAGCGCCCCCGACAGGTATTCTCCTATGGCTTCAATGGCAAACCGGTCGATGTGGACAACGAGGCGGGGCTCGGCATAGAACAGGACGTCGGGCCTCTCATCGTCTCTTCGGAAGTGCTCAGGGCCGAGGGGGCCTTCGGGTTGTCTGCGCATCTACCGTGCCTTTTATCTCTTGGCCGAGGATTTAGGGTCGGGATACCTGCTCGGCTTCCAGAGGAGTATGGAGGTCAGGACCAGGGCCAGGGGTGCGAAGGCCGTATAGAGCAGCGCCCGACGCAGGTCTCCCGTAGCCTCCTGGATGAATCCCACCACCAGGGGCCCGAGAGCCGCCCCGCAGGAAATCGCTATCCGCAGAAACGCCTGTCCCACGGCCACCTCCCTCGGCTTGATGTTTGGCAGGTAGAAGACCATCCCCATCAGCGCCGCGAAGAACGCCGAGAAGAGTCCCTTCAGCGTGGTTAGGAGGATTACAAGGCCCGCGGGCTCGGTGTAGAGAAGCAGCAGTATCAGCGCGAACTTGGCGATCCCGCACGTCGCCAGCACCAGGGGCCTGTTGCGATTGAAGAAGGCGATGGCATTGATTCCAATGGAGCTCGGGGCGGCGGCCAGGGCCGAGACCCCCATCGCCACACCCACCATCGTCGCCGAAAGGTGCAGCTCCGCCTCCGCATAGGTGGGCCAGAACACCGTGAACGCCATCTCCGCCACCACCACCCCGAAGAGGCCGATGCTCGCATACCACAGCTCTTTGTACTTCAACACGCTCGTGAGTGGGGTTCCCTCCTGGACGGGCTCGATTGACTTTTCTTTCTCGGCATTTCGCTCCCTCCCGAGAACGAACCACACAACCGTAAGGGCGAGGCATAGGAATCCCCACACGTGAAGGGCCCTTCGCCAGTCCCCCGACCAGACCACGATCAGCGGCGTGAGAAACGAAACCACGCCGAACATCATGTCGACGCTGCCCACCACGATGCCGTTGGACATGCCCAGGCGCCGTCTGCTGGACCACTGTTGTATCAACAGCACCCTCGGGGCCTGGGTGAACATCGTACCCAGGGCCAGGACTACCCTCCCGAGGATCAATATCGAAAACACCGGCGCCCGTGCCTGGATGAACACCGATCCCGCGACCACCAGCAGCGCGAAGGTCAGCATCCGGCGCGGCCTGAACCTGGAAGTCCACGCGTTGATGGGCATCACCAGCACGAGGTTGGCCAGCAGCGCCGAGGACCCCACCAGCCCCTGCTGCGTCGGGGAAATCCCCAGTTCCCGCGAGATGTCCGGGAGGAGCAGGCCGATGAAGAAGAGCATCGCCATGGAGGTGGAGACGCCCGAGGCCATGGCGCCTATGACCACCCAGCGATACCGGGGTACGGTTTCCTCCGCGGCGGGTCGGTAGCGGGACGTTTCCTGGGATACGGCTGCCATGCTATTGGCAGCCATTATAGAGGGAGTGGCTAGATGACCCCCGACTCGCGCAGTTCCACCACTTCCGCCCAGTCGTACCCGCAGACCTCGGTCAGTATCTCCTCGGTGTGCTGCCCGAACTCCGGGGCCGCAGGCCCGACCGCCGCCGGCGTCTTGGAGAACTTGATGGGCGGGCCCGTGGTCTTGGTCGCGCCCATCGTCGGGTGTTCGGTGTCCACCACGTACTCGTTGGCCAAGGCCTGCGGGTCCCTGGCCGACTCCGCCACCGTTTTAACCAGCGTATAGACGAACTTCACCTTCTCTCGGCTGAAGTGGTCGGCCCACGCCTGCCTGGGCATCGACGCGAACCTCTTGATCAGGATTTCCCTGAAGGCCGCCGCATTCTCCAGCCTGCAGGCCAGGGTGTTGAACCGCGGGTCGTCGGCCACCCCGCCCAACCCCATTGCCGAGCAGAACTCTTTCCACACCCGTTCCGGGTGGGGCTCGTTGAGCATTATCCACTGGTCGTCGGCGCACCGGTACCAGTTGACAAACGGGTCCAGGGAGGCGCGGCTGGAGGTCCCGAAAGTGGAGTCGTTCTTCCAAAGGTACATGTGGAAATTGTCGTGCTGCAGATGTATGGAGCTCCCGAGCATCGAGGCTTCCACCGCCTGCCCCACCCCCCGCCGCTCCCTGGCTATCAGCGCCGCCATGATGCCGTAGACCAGCATCGTCGCGCCCATCTGGTCGAAGGTCCCTCCCCCGACGATCATCGGCTCCCCACCCTCGGCGTTCCCCATGCGGAACATGTAGCCGCTATGGGCCTGTATCGAGGAGTCGTACCCGTGCTTGTCCGCCAGCGGGCCCCGGGTGCCGTAGGCCGTGTTGATGGCCCATATCAGCCTGGGGTTTACCGCCGAGAGGCTTTCGTAGTCCACGCCCAGCCGATTGACCACGTCCGACGTGAAGTTGGTGAAGAACACGTCGGCCCTGGAGATAAGCCGGTGGAGCGCCTCCCTGCCCCGGGCGCTCTTCAGGTCTAGGGTGATGGACCGCTTGCTGCGGTTCACCATCTCGAACCACAGGGCCCGGCCCCCGGGAATCTCCAGGTTGTGTCCGAAGGCCTGGGTCACCCCTCTGCTCGGGTCTCCGGTCACGGGCTGCTCTATCTTGATGACGTCGGCCCCCAGGTCCCCGAGCATGTATCCCGCGCCGCCGCCGTTGTGCCAGACCGCCAGCTCTACAACCCGTATCCCCTTCAGAGGCCCCTCTAGTGGAGGTCGGGTCCTGTTCGCCGAGTCCATGTTGCGCCCCTCTTTTCGCCTCCGCGAAATTTGGCGGCAATGATATCCCCCCTCGGCCCTTTCAGCAACACGCAAGTCCCTGCGCCACTTGGCTGTTGCGCGCGCCCATCCAAGCCTTTATATTGGGGGTACACTCAGAAAGGAGGTGATCCATTGGATAAAAGCGACGAACGGACTGGTGAGGTGTCTGTAACGTAAACGGTTAGACACGTAGGGGGCGTCCCCTGGGTTCCCGTTTGCGGAATCCGAACAGACGCCGGGTCCCGAAGTTCCCGGGTTGTCCACCGGGACGGCCAACAGGCCGAAGCGCTTCGGGGCCTTTCCCTTTCTACCCCCTCCCCGTCGACACCAGCCTCGCAACCCTCTCCCTGTCCACGGGGTTCGATATCACCCCGTCCCTCTTCACGCTAGTCCCTACTATCGCCCCATCCGCCCATTCCAGGTACGTCCCGATATTCTCCTCCGTCACCCCGCTCCCGACCAGCACCGGCGTCCCCTGAGGTACGGCTTCCTTCACCGCCTTTACATCCGACGGGTCTGCCTCCTCCCCGGTGAAGGGGCCCGTCACGATCAGGGCATCGGCCAGCCCTCGGTGTACCGCCGCCCTGGCCGCATCCCTGATGTCCTGCTCGCCGAGAGGGACCGCATGCTTCACCAGCACGTCAGCCAACAGCTTCACCCTAGCCCCCAGCCCCGACCTCCGTCTCACCGTCTCCGCAGCCCGACCCTCGACGATGCCCTGGTCGGTGACCATCACCCCCGTATGAACGTTCACCCTGATGAACTCGCCCCCGGTGGCATACGCCAGGCCGAGGGCTGCTATCGAGTCGTTGCGAAGCACGTTCACTCCAAAGGGCACGGCGATGCTCCTGCCAACCCTTTCGATGACGACGGCCATCGCCGCCACGGTCTCCGGCGGCACGGGGCCGCTGAGGAACGGCACGTCCCCGAAGTTTTCGAATATCACCGCGTCTACTCCACCCTGGGCCAGGGTCTCGGCGTCCCGAAGGGCGTGCTCCACCACCCGGTCCAAGTCGCCCCGCCAACCCGGGCTGCCGGGCAGTGGCGGCAGGTGCACCACCCCAATGATCTCCTTATGGCTCCCGCGGTCCTCGTCCAGAATCGGCATGTTTCCCCCAAGGGTAGGGTATCCCTCACTGCGAGAAAATGAAACCTCCGCGCCCCCTTTTGTTCCCCGACCCCCCGTCTGGTAGAATCACCCGCATACTGGGATTCCCGGACTCGGACCGTTAGCGAGGGGTGAGGCGCGCTATGGTAGTAACGGTAAAGAGAGAAGCTGAGACCCTGACGGCACGCGAGCCCGCCGTTCACGACGAAGCCTACGGGGCCACGCAGATCGGCCCCTTCGACTACGTCCCGAAGGTCGGGTTCCGGGAGTATTGGTACCCCTGCGTCTGGGTCAAGGAAGTCGGGCGCAAGCCCGTCAACGTCAAGATGCTTGGCGAGGAGCTGGTCCTCTTCAAGGGCAAGAAGGGCAACGTCGTCGCGCTCAACGAGTGGTGCCCCCACCGCGGCGCCCGACTCTCCCGGGGCTTCTGCGAATTCAAGGGAACCGTCACCTGCCCCTACCACGGCTACACCTTCGATGAGACCGGCAAATGCGTCGCCGGCCTCATCGAAAGCGCCGAGTCCCCCCTGGTCAACAAGATGCGCACCCGGGTCTACCCCACCGCCGAGTGGAACGGCATCGTCCTGGTCTGGATGGGAGAGACGGACCCCGTCCCCTTCGAGGAAGACCTGCCCCACGAGTTCTCCGACTCCACCCTCACCGGGCGCAAGTATACCCGCGTCAAGATGTGGGAGACCAACTGGACAGAGCCCATGAACCAGGGCATCGACTACCACGAGTTCTATCTCCACCGAGGCCTCAACTTCTGGCGGTTCGTGGACTGGCGGTTCCCCTTCTGGCGGCCCAAGTCGGTCTCCACCGGCGGCACGGAGATCGTCTCCGAGGGAGAGGACAACATCTGGGTCAAGACCGCCGAGGCCAAGTTCGGCCACGCCGAATACCCCGGCCTGGGCAAGTGGCCCCGCAAGACCTGGTGGCGCGTCCTCCCCGCCCCCAAGACCCCCAACGCCGGCATGATCGCCACCGCCACCGGAGAGAAGGCCTGGGCCACCTACAACCACAACCTGCAGCTGCCCTCCAAGATCAGGGTCTGCATCGGCAGCCTGGTCCACCTGAGGTGGGGCGTACCCGTGGACGAGCAGAACACCCGGGTCTGGACCTTCACCATCTGCAAGACCCCCAGGACCCTCCTCGGCAAGCTCTGGATGGACGTCTGGTACTACTTCTGGAACAAGCCCGCCCGGGTCATAGCCATCAACGAAAAGGAAGACCTCGTCGTCTTCAAGAATGAGCACATCAACCTGGAACGGTCCCAGAAGCTCGGGCTCCTGGACCGGGGCCTGATCCTCTTCCGCCGAAACCTGGCCAAGCGCTCCCGAGACTTCCAGCGCCTCGGCGGGGCCCGGGGCTGCCTAAAGCAGGAACCCGACCCTACCTTGGTCCGCCAATGGGCCCGTAACCAACGCTAGCCCCGTCCTCCTCCCTTCAGCCGCAAACCCGGGAATGCGCCAGGAGCATTCCCGGTCTTCTTTTCCTACCCGGCAACGGTGGAAATCTCACCGACATTCCATCAGTGTTAGGATTGCCACCGTCATGGCGCAGGCAGTCCGGCAAATATCCCGGATGGGGCAAAGCCCCACCTATGGGTGGGTCGTCATCCTCACCTGGATGGCCATCCACATGTGGGGATATCTGGTCATGGAGACCCTTGGCCTCTTCCTCCCAAGCATGAGAGAGGAGGAAGAGCTCGGTCTCACCCCGGTGCGTGAAGGGCTGCTCGGGGCGGCGCCCCAGTTCACGGTCCTGGCATTATCCATACCCTTCGGCCTGTACCTGTCTCGCTTCTCCGCAAAGCTCCTAACCCTGGCGTCCGTGGTGGGTGCGGTTCTGGTCATATTCATGCAGGCCTGGGCCCCGGTCTACGGTTTCCTACTCCTGGCGAGGGCTCTTTACGGTCTCTCCATAACGCTGAGGGAGCCGGCCCGCACCCTGCTCCTCAGGATGTGGATAAAGCCCCGCCAGATACTCATAGCCAACGCCTCCATCGAACTGCTGTGGGGCATAGGCGCGGCGTTATTCATCGTGGTGCCGATAATCATGAAGGCCCTGGACGGCGATTGGCGCAGGACCATGCAGGTGTTCGGCTACGCAACCATCCTGGTGGCCGTTGTGTGGTTACTTGTGGGCAAAGAACGCCCCATGCCCGACGCCGAGACCGAAAGAGAAATTAAAGAGCCCGTGTCCATAAGGAGCACCTTGCGTTACAAGGAGCTGTGGCTTCTGGCCATCGGGCTGGTTGGAGTCGAGATGACCTTCGCCTCCTTCGCCACCTTCTGGCCCAGCCACATGAAAGACACATACGGCATCGACATCCAGACCTCCGCCCTGATCTGGGCCATCGGCGGCATGGTTGCCGGGCCCTCGGGCCTGGGCATCAATCTCATGGTCAACAGGACCGGCAGGCGCAGAACGGCTCTCCGCATAGGCGGAGCATTGATATCCGTGACCACCGTAGCCCTGCTCTATTCCGGGTCTTTCCCGGTGCTCGTGGCCATCTCATTGCTCCACGGCCTTAGCTTCACCTTCTTTCCGGTGATATTCACCATACCTTTTCAGTTGAAGGGAATCCGCACCCGGGAAATCGCTGTGGCCATGGGCTTCTTGAGATCGGCTCTGATGGTGGGAGCAATGGGCGGCCCGGTAGTAGCGGGGGTGCTTCACGAACTCTCCGACGACCGACGCCTGGCCCTGACCATCGTGGGCATGGCCGGTATGTCCCTGACCATCGGCGCCTTCTTCCTCTCCTCCGAGTGGGACCGCCGCCCCAGCGACTAACCCCACCCCGTTCGCCCCTCCACCAGTGGTACGATTGCCGGCATTATGCCGCAGGTAGCCAGGCGAATAGTACTTTTGGGCCGAAGTCCCACCTATGGGTGGATCGTCGTTCTTTGCTGGATGACCGTCCACATGTGGGGCTTCCTGGTCATGGAGACCTTCGGGTTGTTCCTGCCCAGCATGAGGGCCGAGTTGTCCCTCACCCCCGTACGGGAGGGATTGCTTGGGGCCGCCCCCCAGGTTGCCATCCTGATATTCTCCATCCCCTTCGGGCTGCACCTGTCCCGCTTCTCCCCGAAACTGCTCACCCTAGCGTCCATAGCGGGCGCGGTGGCCGTCATCTTCTTTCAGGCTTGGGCCCCCGTGTACGCCCTGTTCCTCCTGGGAAGGTTCCTGTATGGCCTATCGCTTACCGTCAGAGAGCCCGCCCATCCCCTCCTCCTCCGCATGTGGATACCGGCCCGCCAGATACTCGTCGCCAACGCCTCCATTGAACTGCTCTGGAGCCTCGGGTCCGCATTCTTCATCGTCGTGCCGTTGGTCCTCGAGGCCCTTGGGGGCGATTGGCGAAGGACAATGCAGGTCCTCGGCTACGCAACCATTGGCCTCGGCCTTCTCTGGCTCCTGGTGGGAAGAGAGCGGCCTGCGTCCTCCGCCGAGGGCGAACCCGATGCCCAACGCCCCGTATCCATCCGCGGCGTTCTCCGCCACAAGGAGCTCTGGTTGTTGGCCATGGGCCTGCTCGGCGTCGAGATAACCTTCTCATCCTTCGAGACCTTCTGGCCCGCCTTCATGCTCGACCGGTACGACGTCACGATCAAGACTTCGGCATTGCTCTGGACCATTACGGGGCTGGTCGCCGGGCCTACCGGCTTGGCCGTCAATCTGGTGGTGAACCGGCTGGGTAAGCGCAGGACCGCTTTGCGCATCGGCGGGGTATACGTAGTCCTCACCACCATACCCCTTCTCTACTCCGGCTCCTTCCCCGTGCTCGTGGCAATCTCCATTCTCCACGGCATGTGCTTCTCCTTCTACCCCATCGTAATGACCATACCCTTCCAGCTGAAGGGCATCCGGGCCCGAGAGATCGCCGTAGCCATGGGATTCTTGACCTCGGCGCTGACCCTGGGCGGGGTCTCGGGTCCCGTGCTGGCCGGGTTCATTCACGAAGTCTCCGGTGACCAACGTCTCGCCTTGACCTTGGT
>JAAXHX010000451.1 GCA_012270635.1 Dehalococcoidia bacterium
TCCCGACTCCGATCGGGAATCCAAGGGCCGGGGCCTCCCGTGCTGAGCCTGTCGAAGTATGAGCGGTGGGGCGAGCACGCCCGTCCCTTCCCCCATCCCCCCCCCGTCATTCCCGACTCCGATCGGGAATCCAGGGGCCCGGGCCGCTCGTGCTGAGCCTGTCGAAGTATGAGCGGGGGGCGAACAGCCCCCGATCCTCTCCCCCAACAGCATTCACCCAGAACACTTAAAGCGCGGGCAGCACTTCCCGCACCATCAACTCCGCCGCCACCTTCGTACTGCCATCGGTCTCATCGACCGTCGGGCCAAGGACCACAACCCTGTCAATGCCCAGGTCAACCACTTCCCGGACCCGCCGGATGCACTCGTCCGGCGGCCCGACGATGGCGAAGCGGTCTATGAAATCCGCGGGAGCGTCGACCGACTGGCTGTGGTCCCGCATGTTGAAGGACTTATGCACCCCCGTGAGCACTTCCTCGTCCTGCCGGGTCACGGGCCCATAAGTCTTGCCGTGCATCACCGAAAACCGTACGAACGTGTCCAAAAACGTTACCAGCTCCCGGGCCTTTTCCACGTCCGGATGACACACGATGTTCAGGTACGCCCCGTACCGAATGCCGTCGGGGTCCAGGCCCGCCTCCCTCCTGGCCTTCCGCGCTTCTTCCAGGCCCCACTTCAGCCTGTTCATGTCGGCGCCCAGGGCCAGCATCACTATGTCGGCATGACGGGCCGCCGCCCCTATCACCTTGGGCCCCGACGCTGCGACGGCGACGGGCACCTTCTTGTCATCGGGTTCGAGCCACGAGATCCGGCTGTCGTCCGGCGTATCCGCCAGCTTCAGGGTCTCCACCGGGGGCGCCATCCCCCGACCGAAGCTGAGCTCTTCGAAAGGCACCCCTTCCCCGCTCAGGTATGCTTGCAGCGCCTTGAGATAGCTTTCGAAGAAGCTGGTGTACACCGGCGCGTGGCCCACGTACGCCAGCGCCGAGTCCCCACGACCAATCCCGATCACCGCCCGCCCCTCCGAGACCTGCTGGATGCTCGCTATCGCCCCGGCGGCAACCGATGGGTGTCGGGTCAGGGGATTGGTAACGTCCGTGCTGAGTTCCAGGCGCTCCGTGGCCGCGGC
>JAAXHX010000452.1 GCA_012270635.1 Dehalococcoidia bacterium
GATGCTTCGTACAGATCCCAGTACCATTTCACCGAGCCATCAGCTACCAACGGCCCGGAAGTACGGTTAAACCAAAACTTCGTAATCACATCTGGATTCACGAAGGCGTCAAACACTTGCGCCACAGGTCGACGAATGAGCAACTCGATTTTCGCAACAATTTGGTCGTCGAGGGACATTTGCTTATGGGTCCTTCGTTCGGCATCCGGTGATCTGACGCATGCTTATGTCTGAGTATTTTAGATACTTGCGCGGCACTGTCTATCGATAGCTTCGTGGCCCAGAATGCTATCGAACCGGGGGTCCCGGGCCCAGTCCGAGTATCCCATGGCCCGCTTTAGCGCCACCCATTCCCGATCGCTCCCCACCGAGACCACGATCCAGTTGTCTTCTCCCCGGCACCTGTAGCACCCCTGGGGGGCGCGCGACGGGTGAGCGTTGCCCAAAGCCCTTTGGATGCGTCCGTTTACATGCCAGTCGAGGGTCGACTCCGGCACATAGCTGACCACGGCTTCCGCGGTGGCCACTTCCACCAGCTGACCTTCGCCCGTTCTCCTGCGGTGACACAGGGCGGTCAGCACGGCGAAGGCCTCGGTCACTCCCCCGACCGCGTCACCCAGGTAGGACGTGCCGGCGTTGGTGAGAGGGCCGTCCCTGTAGCCCCGTATCCAGGTGTGCCCGGCCGCCGACTCCATCTGCGGGCCCAGGGCCCGGTAGCCGGCGTAGGGACCGGTGAGGCCGTAGGCGGGCACGCGGACCATTATGATGTCGGGCCTGACCTTGCGCAGGTCTTCGTAGCTGGCGCCTATCTTATCGTAGGTCTGGGGAACGTTGTTCTCGATCACCACGTCGGAAATGGAGGCGAGCCGTAGATGGGTCTCCATGACGTCGGGGCTGGGAAGGTTTGAAGTCATGCCTAGCTTGTTGCGGGCATGAATCTGGAACAGCAGGTTCCGGTTCCAGTGGCGCTCTCCCGGGATGCCGTCCGGGTAGCCGTTTGCCCAGTCGTACACTCCGCGATTTATTGGCCTTATCGCCGGAACCCGAGACCCGGGCGGCAATACGGCGATGGGCTCGACGCGAATCACCTCGGCCCCCCAGTCGGCCAGAAGCTGCGTACCGAAGGGGCCCACCCAGGCCAAGGTCATATCGACGATGCGCACACCATCCAGGGGCAGCCGAGTCGACACTAGACCACCCCCTCCTGCCGCAGCCTCGCCAACTCCCGGCGGCTCAAACCGAGCATCCCGCAGTAGACGTTCCGGTTGTGCTGCCCCAGGTCCGGGGCGCGCCTTCTCATCTGCCACGGCGTGCGCCGCATGATCATGTGTCGGGCTGGGAACAACCGACGTCCCAGACGATCGTCCTCCACCTCCGTCCACAGGCCCCTGGCCCGGAACCCCGGGTCCGAGGCTACGCCCACCGGATCATAGAGGGGGGCGGAAAGGGTCCTTTGGGCCTGGGTCTGCGCCCAAGTCTCCCCCTGGGTGCGGGACGAGACCCACTCTCCCAGCATCGCGTCCAACTGCCGTATCACGTGGGTGTCCGTGTAAGCCATGCTCGTATCGGAGCCGTTCCGTTCCAGGAAGTCGGACTCATCGAGAACTTCCAGGAGGTTCTGGAACCGCCCAAGCACCTGCACGTCCATGTAGCCGTCCTTGCCGGGGTAGACCTGCCCGAAACCGCCCTTCTTCCCGGCCAACCTGGAGAACCGGCGGCCCGTGTAGCTGTGGTTGAGCAGCAGGGCCGATTGCCGGTCTATGGAACCGGCCTGGGTCTCCGTTATCGATACGTCCACGTGGTCTCCCGACCTCCCATCCTCCATCCGCCGGTACAGGGCCGTCAGGGTGGCCATGGCCGCCACCTGGCCGGCGAAATACATCCCCACTCGCCCCCCGAGCTTGACCGGCTCCCGATGCGCCGCCCCGGTGAACAGCATCGGGCCTCCGGTGGCGAACTCCACTATCTCCGTTGCCTTGCGGTCCTTGTAGGGCCCGTTCTGTCCGAAGTTGGATATCGAAGTGAGAATCACACCGGGGTTGAGCCGCTTGATCCGGGAGTATCCCAGCCCGAATCCCGCCATCACACCGGGCCTGAAGCTCTCCACGACTACCTCGGCCCACCGGGCCAGCAGCTCGAACACCTTGACGCCCGCCGAACACTTGAGGTCCAGCGTAACGCCGAGCTTATTGTGATTGAGGAACTGGAACAGCGCGCTGGACTCGGGGTGGGGGAAGTCATCGTGGAACGGGCCCAGCCTGCGGCCCGGGTCGCCGCTGCTCGGCCTCTCGACCTTGATGACGTCGGCGCCGTAGTCGGCGAGCAGCTTGGTGCAGAAAGGCCCGGCGACGTAATGGGTCAAGTCCAGCACACGGGTCCCGGCGAGGGCCTGGGGCAGAGAGCCGCATTGGGAACGTTCCGACATGATAATTGCGCTAATATAGCGGGGCGGATGCCACCGGGCAAGAACCGGCTGGTACAGTTACGCCCTGGAGCATGTCAATGTCGCAGCCGAAATTCGGTTTCCACTACAGTCGCATAGAGAACGTCATCCCGCCCCGCAAGTTCGCACCCCTGGCGGAGGAGATGGGTTTTGACTCCGTCTGGGTCCCCGAGGCCCTGGTAAACGAGACGCCCGCGGGGGACATCCTGATGACCATGAGCGCCCTGGTGCACCACAGCAGCAGGATTACCGTCGGGGCGGGGGCGGTGTTGCTTCCCCTGAGGAATCCGGTGGTGCTGGCCAAGGAGCTGGCGACCCTGGACGTACACTCAGAGGGGCGAATCATCGTCGGGTTCGGGGTCGGGGGGCCGCCGGACTCCCACCCCGACGCCTTCGAGGCGTGCGGGGTGAGCCTGCGGGAACGGGGCGACCGCACCGACGAAGCCCTGAAGATAATGACCAAGCTCTGGACGGGCGAGCCCGTCGATCATCAGGGAAAGTTCCAGAGCTTTTCCAACATTCGCCTGGAACCGAGACCCCATCAACGACCCCACCCGCCCCTGTGGGCCGGGGGAGTATCGGAGAGGATGCTGAAACGGGCAGCCCGGTACACCGATGGCTTCTATCCCGTGCGCATCAACCCGGAGGAGTATGCGGCGTCCTGGTCTCGGATAGTGCGGTACGGGGAAGATTTAGGCAGGGACGTTTCGGGGATGGCGCGGGGCATCCATATCTTCTACCTGGTAGGCAGAAACGAGGAGGAGGCCCGGGCCGCGGGGGAGTCGGAGCTAAACCGGCGGCGCGGGTTCGAGGTCTCCCTGGTCTCCGATGGTCGGTACGCGTTCGGGAGCGTTGCCGACTGCGCAAGGACGGTGGAGCGGTTCCTGGAGGTGGGCGTGGACCACGTAGTGTTCAACGCCATGACGCCCGCAGATCGGGTGCCGGAGCAGCTGGAACTGCTGGTCGAGGGGGTTGTATCCCGGTTACGCTGAGGGAAGGGTCACTCGGCGGAGATGGCGTCCCAGAGCACCCAGCCCTCTTTTTCGTCGCCGTAGCGGATGTGGGCCCGCTGGGATAGGGAGCCGTAGACGTCCTTCTGCTCCTCGAAGACGGTGACCTGCGTCGGGGCTGTGATCTCGTCCAGGACCTGGGCGCCTTCGACGGCGCTCATGGGCTCGCTCCAGACCCGAACGATGCCGTTCCATTTCTTGAGTATCGACCTGGTCACGTTGGCGGCGTAGGGGTCTACCTCTTCCACTTTATTCATCGACATCTTCTGTGGGTCTCCTTCTCAGCTGCCGGTACTCTTCCAGCAAGCGCTTCTCTTCATCTCCAAGCCCGGTGGGCACTTCGACCCTGATTACGACGTACTGGTCGCCGTTGCCGGCAGCCCTGACATGGGGCAACCCGTGTCCCGAAATCCGAAAGGTAGCCCCGTGCTGTGTCCCCTCGGGGAGAGTAACGGTCAGGTCTCCATCAAGGCTGGGCACTTCGATATCGCCGCCGAGGGCCGCGGTGGCTATGTCCACCTGCCGCCTCACGAAAAGGTCCTGCCCGCGGCGTTCGAAGCGGGAGTCCGGCGCGACGCTGATAACCACGTAAAGGTCGCCGGGTAGGTCGGGGCCTGCTTCACCTTCACCCGTGACCCGGAGCGCGTGCCCGTCTTCCACGCCCGCTGGGACTTCCACGTCTATCTCCACAGTTTCGACCGTCTTGCCGCGGCCGTTGCAGGTGGCGCAGGGCTCGGTGATGACTCTGCCGATGCCCCGGCAGGCGCCGCAGGTCAATATCTGGCGCACCACCCCGAACCCCGACCTCTCTTCCCTGACGGAGCGCCCCGACCCATGACAAGAACCACATTCTCCCTCGCCCCCCGGCTCGGCGCCCGAGCCCCGGCACCCGGCGCAGGTCGATGCCCTGTCCAGGGTTATGGTCTTGCTCAGGCCCCGAGCGACGTCCTGCAGGGTTATTTCGAGATCGTAGCGGATGTCGGCGCCCTTGCGGGTGCGAGGTCGGGTCCTGGTCCGTCCGCCGAAGACGCCCCCAAAGGCGTCGCCACCGAACCCGAACAGGTCGCCCAGGCCGAACTCGCTGAACAAGCTGGAGAAATCGACGCCGCGGAAGATGTCATCCTGGGTGAAGCCCTCCAGCCCGGCGTGACCGTACCTGTCGTACAGGTCGCGTTTCTTGGGGTCGTTGAGGACGGCGTAGGCCTCGTTGACTTCCTTCATAGCCTCGGCGGCCTGGGCGTCGCCGGGGTTACGGTCGGGGTGGTGCTTCATGGCCAGGGAGCGGTAGGCCTTCTTGACGGCCCTGGCGTCGGCGTTGCGGTCGACCCCCAGGACGTCGTAATAGTCCCGCTTGGCCAAGGGTCAGCCTCCGATGTATTTCCAGCTCATCCGGTCCCAGGTGTAGGAGGCCGTGTTGCACCCGTTGCAGAGGACGGTGGTGACATCGCCCCCGACCTTGCGGCGGACGCCGGCCAACTTCTTGCAATCTCTGCAATAGACCTTCCTGGTGGTCAGATCCATGAAAGACGCCTTACCGAATTACCGTGAACGAAGGAGCAACGTGTAAGCGGCGCTCCCATCCTATTTCCTGGCGGGCGGGTGCTGTCGGAACGCGGGTTTGGAGGGGGTCCTGATGTAATAGTCCACCTTGGAGGCGGCGGCGGACATGAGCTTTTGACCCGCGACGCCACAGATGGCGCAGGATGCGGGGTCGTCGGCCTTGCTTATGGGCCTCATCAACTCGAACTCCTTGCCGCAATCGGCGCAGTAGTACTCGTATATAGCCATGAAAGGTCTCCTCGGCCCCTTCGCAGATATGCGGTTGCTATTCCTGGTCCTCCTCGGGCCTCCAGCCCGTCTTTTCGAACACTTCCTGCAACTCCCGGATGCGGCCCTTGACTATGTCCTGCACCTTGGACTCTATGTCCGGGGTTATTATCAGAAGCGCGATCTGGTTCTTGCGGTGCCAGACCTGCAGGTTCCCGAAGGTCTCCTGTACCCAATAGCCCTTCTTGACCTGCTCTTCGGTCAGGTAATCGGTCGGGGCTATGTCTTCGATATCGGCCACTGTTGCACCTCCAAAAGAGGCCCGGACGCCGGGCCCGTGACCCCAATTTCGCCGAGGATAGTATACGTTCTGAGGGGGGCATGTAAAGAAGGGTCAGCCGTATCTTCAGGGCAAGGGCCGTTAGCGGCGCGCTTCTTCATCACGGAAGAGTTCGTCACTGGACATGGGGCAGGTACCGATCTCCTATGTGGCCCATGCTCTCCAGTTCCCGGTACTCGGCGTTGCTGTAGCCCAGGAGCTCCTTGTAGACGTATTCGTTGTGTTCACCGAGTCGGGGAGGGGGGAGGCGTATCGCGTTGGGGGTCTCCGACAGGCGGCCAATTATCGAAGGATATTCGTGCTTACCCGTGCCGGGCATGGAGACCCACTGGAAGAACCCCCGACCCCTTAGCTGCGGGTCGTGGGAGACTTCTTCATGGTTGGACACCTGGCCCGCCGGAACCCCCGCTTCCTGGAGCAGGGACATCGCCTCGCCTTTCTTGAGGGTGCGGGTCCACTGGGATATCAGTTCGTCCAACTCGTCCTGGTTCTCGTAGCGGCCGATGTAGCCGGCGAACTTCCTGTCGGTGGTCCAGTCCGGGCTGCCCATGACCCTGCAGAGGGCATCCCATTGCTCTTCGGATGCCACCGCAATCACGACCCACTCGTCGTCCCCCGAGCACGGGTAGCAGCCATGAGGGACCATGGTCCGGTGTCGGTTGCCGAGGGTGCGTTGGACCCGTCCATTGGCCAGACGGTCGATGTTGGCGTCGCTGACGTAGGAGGTGAAGTTCTCCACCTGGGCAAGCTCGATCATCTGCCCCTTGCCAGTGCGGCTGCGATGTCGGAGGGCCATGAGCACGGCTAGGGCGCAGTTGACTCCACCGGCTGCGTCGCTGTAGAAGATGTCGGTCTGGTATTCGAGGCCGAGGTCGGGGTAGCCGCGCAGGCTTGCGTGCCCCGAGACGCCATCGATGTGGCTGCCGAGGGTACGGTAGGTCCTGTAGGGCCCCTGCAGGCCGAATCCCGGCATCCGCACCATTATGAAGCCGGGGTTGATCTTTCGGGCCCGTTCGTAGGAAATGCCAAGCTTGTCCGCGGTGGTTGGGACGTTGTTCTCGATTAACACGTCGGCAACGTGGAAGAGCCTATGGAAGACCTCCTGGCCCCCTGGGGCGCCAAGGTTCAGGGTCATGCTCTTCTTGTTGCGGGCATGGACGTTGAAAGTAGGGGTCCTGTTCCAGGGCATGTCGGTGGGGTCCCAGTCTGGGTAGGCGTTGTGCCAATCGGTATCGGCAGTAATTTCAGCTTTAGATACCCGAGCCCTCTGGCCCCGAGCCATGGGTTGGAAGTGGTCTATAGGTTCCAGGCGGATAACCTCAGCGCCCCAGTCGGCGAGCATCTGGGTGGCGTAGGGGCCGGCCCAGACCAAGGTGATGTCCAGGACCCGTATGCCTTCCAGTGGCAGCTTAGTGGCGCCCACTGGCTTAGACCGCTCCCGTCCGCTTCAGGATTGAAAGCTCTTCTCTGGAGAAGCCGAGGATGCCGCAGTAGATGTCCACGTTGTGTTGGCCGAGGGTTGGGGCGGGGCGGCGCATGGTCCACGGGCCTCCGTACATC
Source organism: Dehalococcoidia bacterium (assembly GCA_012270635.1). Next base: position 7,121 of record JAAXHX010000452.1, read on the forward strand.
TGGAAGGATTTGCCGGGAATCCGCGCTATGTCGCCGGGGGGCCTTTCGACTGTAGGCCAATAGGCTCGGGCTCGGAAATTGGGGTCGTCGGTGAGGAGAGAGGAGTCGTAGACGGGCCCAGAGAGGATGCGGGCTTCCTGGGCGGCAGCGAAGGCCTCCGTTACGGGGCGTTCCAAAAGCCACGGGTTGAGAAGCGCATCGAAGTACTCGTGGCTCTCTGGCATGGAGCGGGCCTCCATGGAGGCAAAGAGGGGCTCTTCCATCAGCTCGGACAGGCCCAACATGTTCAGCCCCTTGGGAATCATGGCGGCGTCCGGGAACATATTGAGATAGCCGTCCTTGCACAGGTGGACAGACCCACCTCCGCCATCGAAGTTGTCCCGACGAGTTACGAAACCCGCGTACTGATAGGCAAGCAACATTGCGGAAGTCCGGTCAATGCTGCCGGCCTGCAACTCCTGGATCGACTCGTCTACGTGCTCTCCAACACCTCTTGTCGCCGTGCCCCGGAGGGCGATCATGGAATGTAGGGCGCTCATTATGCCGGCATGGAACTGGATGACGTTGGGCCCGAGCTTTACCGGCTCCCGGGAGTCGAGGCCTGTAACGTACATCAGCCCCGACATTGCATAGTAAATCGCTTCCGAGGCGTGGTATTCGCTGTAAGGACCATTTTGACCGAAGTGAGTTACCGAGGTAAGCACCACCTTGGGATTGCGCTCTTTCATGGCCTCGTAGCCGAGGCCCAGGGACGGAAGGGTGGAGGGGGAGAAAGTCTCGATGACGAGGTCGGCCCACTCGACCAGTTCCATGAAGATGCGGGCCCCGGCGCGGGTCTCGGGGTCCAGAGTTATGCCTCGCTTGTTATTGTTCAGGTAGCGGAAGAAACCGCTGTTCTCGATGCCGGGAAGGTCGTCCAGGAAGGGGGTGTTGGTGCGGGTCGGGGCCCCGGAGGGGGGCTCGACGAGGATTACGTCCGCCCCAAAGTCTGCCATTAACTTGGTGCAGACGTGTCCGGGGATGCGCCGGCTGAAGTCCAGGACCCGCAGGTCACTTAGCGCCTGATCGTGCAATTGAGCGCCTATCCTTGAGAAAGGTTAAGAAATGGCAACCGCTTTCAACGGCCCGATTTTTACAACGGGAGAGGTCGGGGAATTTCCTCCG